>QWPU01000027.1 GCA_003671065.1 Planctomycetota bacterium
CTGCAGCATCGCTGTGGACAGGCACCACCGCAGGCACACCGGTTGCCACGCTCTTTGACGCGCCAATCAATGTCACTCGCTCTTCATCTGGAGCCACCAGCCTGGGTTCGCGTTCATTCGGACTACCAGTTGGAGTCGAAGTCGCTGAGTTTGGCGCCGCAATGTCGCTGATCTTCAGATTCAATCTTTCCGCAGGCGACACCGCTTCATTCACCACAGGACTCAACGGAGTCGGCTTCGCAATCCCTGCTCCTGGAGCCATCGCGCTCCTTGCTCTTGCCGGATTCGTTGCTCGTCGCCGTCGCTAAGTACTCAGACTCTCGATTTCTCGTCCATTCATCTGACGCGCGTTACAGACACAGACGCACGACAGAATCATCAGAATCAATTGTGTCCCTTTCCGCCCGCCGCCCGACGTGTTATTCGTTCGGGCGGCGTCTTTTTTAGGCTGAACTTTCGCGCTCAAACCGCTTGAGCCGGTTCAGCGCGTGCCGTAGAATCTCCGCCCCATGGCCGCCCTTCGTTGCACCGTTGTCACCCCCACCGAAAGCGTCCTCGAGAGCGAGGCGACATATGTCGAGCTTCCCGCATGGGACGGTCAAAAAGGTGTCGCGACTGGCGCTGCTCCATTTCTTGTGAAGCTCGGACAAGGTCGACTTCGCGTAGAGAAGTCATCGGGCGGCAGTGAGGTCTATCTGCTCGCTGGTGGTTTCGCGCAAATGAACGGTGGAATGCTCACGGTGCTTGCCGACTCGGCAGTCATCGCCGCATCGATCAATGCTGCAGACGCTGAGAAGGAACTCATCGCAGCCAATGCCGACTCTGGCAAGCGTGGCACGCTCGAAGCGCGAGACGAAGTTGAACGCCGTCAACGACTTGCGTATGCGCGCGTGGATCTTGCTCGCAGTGGCGCGCGTCGCTGAGGCGTGTGACTGTTTCTGCGCATCGCTGTGGTATTCTCCAAAGCATGAGTGAGCATGACGCAAGCGCAATCGCCGACGAGGTGTGCGCAATCAACGGAATGGAATCCGAAACTACGCCTATTCCAGCCGCAGACACCGTCGCCGAGAGCGACGCAGCCGTCACTTCGACTACCAAGCGCCGTCGTAAGAGCGTCGACGCTGCCAATCAGCCGAATCTGTTCGAAATCAATGTGAGCGATCCCGAGCTGCCATCGGCCGCGATGCCGTTCGAACTTCGCGTAGAAGCTGCGATTTTGCTGGCGGATCGACCGATTTCGGAAGGACGCATTTCGGAAGTGTTGGGACTTGTTCCCCCGTCCCTGCGTGCGACCAAAGAGAACGAGAGCGACGCGCGCGATGAAGACTCCGCGGCAATCGCAGGTCGCCGTCGCGAGGCTGCCCGTCTGGTGCGCGAAGCCTGCGACACGCTCAATCAGCAATACGCCGCGACCAATCGGTCATTCCGCATCGAACAAGTCTCGGGCGGACGCCAGATGCTTTCGATCGCTGCGTTTGGATCAATCCTCGCGCGCATGAAAGGCGTGCGAGCGCAAACTCGCCTCTCGCAAGCCGCCCTTGAAACGCTCGCGATTGTGGCGTATCGACAACCAATGCTGCGCGCACAACTCGAAGCGATTCGCGGTGTTGCGTGCGGCGAAGTGCTCAAGAGCCTCATGGAGCGCCGCCTCATCAAGATCACTGGCCGCGCCGAAGAAGTCGGTCGCCCAATGCTCTACGGCACGACCCCAGAGTTCTTGCGCGTGTTCGGCATCGCAACTTTGAGTGATCTTCCGCAAGCAAAAGACTTGCGTTAAGAACACACTCGAAAAGTGAAATCATTCGACGGATCGATTTGTCGAGACCACGATCGAAAAATGACGCTGATCAGAAGCGATCGCTGACTTATCCGCTCAGTTATCCATTGGGCGCTCGCAGTCGACTGTTGGACAAAACACCACGTGGACCAAGATCGGCTTCTTGCATGCCTCAGTGTTGCGCCGTGATCTTTGCGATTGCCTAATGCGCGAGCGCGGAGTTGCGGTAGTGCGCGGCGGTGGTCACTTCCTTCACAACCAGCGGCGCGATCCATGATGGAAGTGTTGCTGCTTGATCCTCGCGCTCGAGTTCGACTTCAACCATGACGAGTGCGCGCTCATCAACGCGTACATCGCGAAAGACATCGACTTCCCACACGAGTCCTGCTTCATGCACGCGGTGGCGCGTCTTCGTGATGCGCTTGCCCACCGTGCCTGGCCAGAGTTCATCGAACTCTTTGCAATCAATCTCGCGTTCGTGTTCGACGCGCACCAGTCCGCTGCCTGTCTTTCGTGTGTGAAAGAAGCGCTGCTCGCCGAGAGCGAGCGTGACTCGTCGCAGACGACCTTCGGGATATCTCGCGCGTTGTAGGTCATCCCTCACGCTTGGCTGCGGAAGATATCCCTGCTCGATCTCCCACACTTCCGCCCCTGCGGGAATCACTGGCACTTCACGCAACACCCATACGCGTTCGATTTCGTGATGAGCGTTCGTCACGCGAGGCACCACTGCGCGATGAGATTTGCAAACGCGTGCTTGAGGTTCACATTCGCGCGCACTTCGCGTTCGAGGTCTGCGATGAGTTCCACTCGCCGCGCGAATTCGGCGAGAGCATCGGCATCATCACGACGCGCAGCATCCGCAAGTTGTGCACGCAAGCGCGACGCGAGCGTGAGCAACGCGCAACGCGTTCCGAGCCTGTTTGCCGACTCTTTCGATGCTTTTTGATTCTCCTTCACCACGCGATCAGCAAACTCACCGACAAGTTCACCGAGACGATCAGCAAGCGTCGCGTCAAAGCGCCCTGACTCAAGCGTGGCAAATCGCGGCAACAATTCTTCGCTCCACGCGCGCAACCCATGTGTGTGCGCAAGTGCCGCCGTGCCTGGCGCGCCTTCGGAAAACTCTGCGAGCCACGCACGATCACTCGTGGGAATCGCGAAGCGCTCAAACCACGCGTCCATCGATTCGCTCGTCAGCGAGCAGAACCTCGCGCGCTGACAACGACTGCGAATCGTCGGAAGTAATCGCTCCTCTTGCGTCGTCACTAGAAAGATGTAAGTTCCTGGCGGTGGTTCTTCGAGCGTCTTGAGTAACGCGTTCTGTCCGTATGCGTCAAGCAACTCCGCTTCATCAATGACGAACACTTTGTTGTGACCGAGATACGCACCGCGCCAGACAGGCGAGTCGAAACTCTTTCCGTCACTCGTCGTGCCGCCGATCATGAGTTCGCGCAGCAGATCGAGCGGAATGTTCGTTTGCTTGCGGTCGCGAATCTCTTTGATCGACGAGTCGTCCGCGCGCTCCTTGGCAATCATGTGAAAGTCTGGATGCGACAACACATCGATGAGTTCAGCACAACGCGTCGTGCGCGGCGCTTTGAACGCGTGAATGTCTGCTGGCGTTGATTCCGCATCAAGCAGCAATCGCGCGCATTCAACAGCCGCAGTGCGCTTGCCGACACCAGCTGGTCCGAACAGAATCCATGCGTGATGCATGTGTCCTGAAGTCAACGCGCGTGCGAGTTGCGCGCTCGCTGCGTCTTGACCGAACAGCACTGAGCCTTCGTGATGCAGAGGCCTCGCGCGTTCTGGTGGCGCTTGTTCGCCTAGACGCGCTCGCGGCGCACGCGATGCGGATTTCGCGGCAGGCTTCGCGGCGCTCATGCTTCAGGCACCTCAACAAGCCGACATCCTTGCGGCTTCGTCTTGCCATTCGGCTTCGACGAATCAACGGGAATCAGCGCGGGCTCACCGTTGAGTAGATGTGCAGGAAACTGGCGCATGAGATCTTCGACCTCTGGGGAAAACAGCGTTGACTTCGAGTCATACGCGCGTCGATCAAAGTTGCCGACAGTCACGATGCTCGTCTCACTATCTTCATCGTGATGAAACCACGCGTCGTTGCCCTTCGCTCGCAACTGCGCGCAGTAACTCTCGGCGGCCTTGCGCATGTCGTCGTACTTCAAACTCTTGTCGCTGAAGGTCGACCACGCCGCAACTTGCAGCGTGAAGAGCGGGCGCACTTTCGGAAACTTCGCGCGCAGATTGCGAAGGTCGTACGGCTTGATCGCGGCGGGCGCATCGTCGGTCGAAGTGCGCAACAACATCGCGCCCGCAAATGGCTTGCGACCATTGCGATCCATCGCTTTCACGCGCTTGAGTTCGGCTTGCGCGCCCTTGTCGTCAGGACCTTCGAAGCGACCAACCACGATCGCTGACCCTTTGCCCACTCGACGCACCATCGCCTGCGCAAGCTCTGGATACTCGCGCACGAGTTCGACGCGATACGCGTTCGCGCGCGCAAGGTGATCTGGCTGCGAGAAGGTCGCCAACATCACCGACCAGCGGCCCTTCGATGATGCGTTCGTGCTCGCCGCAGTCGCGCCGCTCGCGGACTTCGAAGCGACTTGCTTCGCGCTTGTCGGCGGATCACTCATCACATCATCTGCAGGATCCATCAAGTCGAGATTTCCCGACGCTGAAGCCGCTTCTGTGCGGGGCATCGCCTTGCGCTGCGTCGTCTTGGTTGTGTCATCGCAACCGAGAAATCCACAACCAATCGCGTATGCCACTATGAGAACCACAACATGCGCCGTGCCCGCCGAGCGCGTTCGAAAGCCGCGACTTTGGCCGAAAGAGAGAAGTTTCTGCGGATCAGTGTGCATAGTTTGCCTGTGGATAGTAGAGTCGTCTGATAATCGCTTGCAGGAAATTGCCCCTGAGGCGCATTTACTGAACCCTTGGAAGTGACCCCGTCGTTCGATGGTTTTGACGGGCAGAGTCTTACCGAAGTCGTTTGTTGTCAAGCACTTAGATGGCAGGTCTGTCTGTGACGATCGTTCAAGTTGGCTCGACCGTTGCGTCGATGAAGTAGTTGGCAGGATGCGGGACTCGACATCGCGTGGTTCGAGTCTCTGACCCACAAGAAAACTAAGGTCAAAAATCAGGATGGTTTGGACTTTAGAAGGAAAGAGTACAGCGTTTCAATCGTTGTACTCGCACACCGTACAAACCGTTGTGCTCACTTGAAGGAGTATTGCAATGTCTGACATTGGCAACAACATCAGTAGAACCAGTTCGCCGTTCTCCCCTGGCATTATGCCAAGCGGGCGCGCAACGAACGATGCCTCGACGCGAAATAGCGTTGATGCAGTCTCACCCAGCTCCTCCCGCATCAGCGGCGACCGAGTTGAGGTGTCCAAAGCCGCGCAATGGCTGCTCGAAATGGATCGACTCCCGTCGATTCGTGCTGACAAGGTCGCTGCAGCAAAGGCTGCGATCAATAACGGCACTTTTGACACGGATGCACAACTTGCCGTCAGTGTCGAGCGCATGATTGATGACATCATGTGAGAGCGAGAACGGCTCAATACGGCTGATCGAGGCGCGCAAGTGCTCGCCTCTACGACCGCAGATTCAAGCCCCGCGCGGTACTGACCGCGCGGGGCTTTTATTTTTCGGCATCGTTCTGCGCGCACCCCGCTTGTTCGCAAAGAGGCCGCCTTCGCGTGCAATGCGCTTGCGATTACGATTGGCCGCATGCTCCTGAATCGCGTTTTGGCGCTTGCTGCGCTCGTCGTTGCCCATTCATCTTCTGCACACGCTCAGCAAGGGCCCGTCAACGGCATGAGACCGAGCGATCCCGCGCGTCACGCACTAATAGGCGCAAAGGTAATTGTGAAGCCTGGCGTCACGATTGAGAAAGCAACAATCCTTGTGCGCGATGGGCTTATCGAAGCCGTCGGCGCTGATCTTGCGATCCCGGCTGGTTACCGCGTGTTTGATCTCACGGGAAAGACCGTGATTCCCGCGTTCATTGAAGCGGCGCTCGCGGTTGACTCCGCTGATGCTTCCGCCGCGGCGCTGCGTGCTCCTGCTGCGCATTGGAATCAGAACATCACGCCTGAAGTCAGCGCGGTCACGCTGGCGATTCCTGATGCAACACTCGACGCGCTCCGCTTGCAAGGGTTTGCAATCGCGCGCGTGATTCCTGAAGACGGCATCTTTCGTGGTTCAAGTGATCTGCGCATCCTTGCGCGAACAACTGAGCGAGTGACGCAGCGCGAACTCGGCGGAAACACTGTGCAAGTCATGGGTCCGCGTTCGATGGATTTCAGTCAGTTCGGTGGCATGCCGAACCCTGCGACTCCAGGAGTTCCAGGTGCGCCAGCCGCGCCAACTATTCCGCGCGGTGGTGATCGCGAGAGTCGCTATCCATCGAGCCTGATGGGTTCTTACGCGATCATGCGTCAAACACTTCTCGATGCAGCATGGCGCAACGAATGCCTCGCTGCTACTCCGACGACGACACTGCCTGCTGAAGATATGAATGCGCTCGATGCACTGCAGCCGTTGCTCACAGGTGCGCATGGAATCATGGTGGATGCGAGTGATGAACTCGAAGTCACGCGGCTCGTGCAACTTGTGCAGACGCACTTGCCAAAGTCTGCGATCACTGTGCTTGGCAACGGCAACGAATTCCGCGCGCAAGCAGAACTTGTTGCACTTGCGAACAGTGCGAACGCGTCGTTCATCGTTCCTCTTGAGTTCCCGCAAGCGCCTGATCTCGTGTCGCCAATGGCGGCCGACAGTGTGTCGCTGCGTGATCTCATGACATGGCGTTACGCCGCAACCAACGCCAAGCGTTTCATCAACGCGGGCGCGACTGTTGCGCTTACCACGCACCGCATGCAAGATAAGTCTGCATTTCGTAAGCGTCTTGCGGAAGCGATGACACACGGACTTTCAGCCGATGAAGCGCTCGCGTCGATCACCACGACACCCGCGCGATTGCTCGGCATCGACGAACGCGTTGGCACGATTGAAACTGGAAAGATCGCGAATCTCGTCATCGCCGCTGGTGATCCATTCGAAGCGGAAACAAAGTTCGAAGGTATGTTCGTCGCAGGCGCGCTTGTCGTTGCGATGCCAGACGCGCCTGTTCTTGCCGCAGGAACATTCACTGCAACGACGAGCGCGACAACTCCGAAACCAATCGCGAACGAACTGCGCATCGTGATCGATCCGAAAGACAGTTCTTTGAAAGCAACATGGACGCCGGTTGTTGCTGCGCCGGTTGAAGTTGTCGAACCTGTTGTCGAACCTGTCGTTGAGCCCGTCGTCGAGCCCGTCGTCGAGCCCAAGATCGAAACCGATACGAAGCCTGATGAGTCGAAGCGCGATGGCGCGAGATCAAAGGATGGTGCCGCAACTGCGAAGCGTTCGAGTGTGACTGAAGGCCGCGCGTCAGGTCTCTTCGATGGTGTGCCATTCGGCTTTGAAGGCGAAGTGCGTGTGTCACTCGCGGGCAGTGGTGATGGCGCAACGATGACCGTCGAAAGCGCCGACGGCACGCGCGTGACCTTCTCGTTGGTGCGCGATGCTGCTGTAGAGAAGAAGCCAGAGGACGCGAAGAAGAAGGACGATTCCACCGAGAAAAAGCCTGATGAACGCTCGACGCTCTGGAAAGACGCGCTGCCGTTTCCTCTCGGCGAATACGGACGCATTCCAAATGATCCAACGACTGCCGCGATCACGGGCACTGTGCTTGTGAAAGACGCAACTATTTGGACGCTCGGTGCGCAAGGAACGCTCACTGATGGCGATCTCTTGGTGCGTGATGGCAAGATCATTGAAGTCGCTGCTGACATCATGCTTCCTGAAGGCGCAACGCTCATCAATGGTCGCGGGATGCATGTCACGCCTGGACTCATCGATTGCCACAGTCACACTGGTGTGAGCGGCGGCGTGAATGAAGGTGGACAAGCGTGTACTGCTGAAGTGTGGATTGGTGATTGCATCGATCCAACTGACATCGAGTGGTATCGCCAACTTGCGGGCGGTCTTACTGCTGTGAATCAATTGCATGGCTCGGCGAACCCGATTGGTGGGCGCAACTCTGTTGTGAAGATTCGTTGGGGCGAAGGCGCGGATGCGTTTCGTTTCACGCAAGCGCCTCCAGGAATTAAGTTTGCGCTTGGCGAAAATGTTGTTCGTTCAAAGTCGCGCTATCCATCATCACGCATGGGTGTCGCGACATTCCTTGATGACTCGTTTACTGCAGCGCGTGAGTATCGCGCGAAGCAAGTGGCGTATGCAGCGCTCGATGCAAACGCACGCGCGCAGGCACTTCCGCCGCGACCTGATCTTGAACTCGAGACACTCGCTGAGATCATCGAGTCAAAGCGTTTGGTGCATTGCCATAGTTACCGCCAAGATGAAATCCTCATGTTGCTTCGCACTGCGGAGCGATTTGGTTTCCGCGTCGCCACGCTGCAGCATGTGCTTGAGGGCTACAAGGTTGCTGCAGAGATTGCCGCCCACGGTGCAGGTGCGTCGAGCTTCAGTGATTGGTGGGCGTACAAAGTCGAAGTGATGGATGCGATTCCGTGGAACGGCGCCATCATGAACAAGGCTGGCGTGCTCGTGAGTTTCAACAGCGATAGCGATGAACTCGCGCGCCGCATGAATATGGAAGCCGCGAAGGCGATGCGTTACGGCGGGCTTTCGCCCATCGAAGCGCTCAAACTTGTGACGCTCAATCCAGCGAAACAACTTCGCATCGATACCTTCACTGGCTCGATCGAAGTCGGCAAGGACGCGGACTTTGCTGTGTGGAACGGCGATCCGCTTTCGGCGTTTAGTCGCTGCGAGCAAACTTGGGTTGACGGCGTGCGGCGATACTCGCGCGATGAAGAGACTTCGTTGCAAGCGAAAGTCGTTACTGCACGCGGCGCGCTTATCGCGAAGGCGACGAGCAACGCTGACGACAAAGGCAAGTCAGCTGATGCAAGCGCAGCTGGTGCGGCTGGAGGCCGCGGTGGTCGCGGTGGTCGCGGTCGTCCAACTTCACTGCTTGAATCAATGCTCGAATCGCGTGAAGACGCACTGTGGCTGCGCATCGCGCGCGGACAAGATCCATTCTCAACGAAGCCAGGCGACTGCGGTTGTGCACCTACATCCGATGTTGTTCCTGTCGCCATCATCAACAACTGAGTGCAACACGAACCAACTATGCACTACGCACACATCAACAATTTCCATTTCGCCTCCACAGTTGCTGCGACTCTGATTTCTTCTTGCGCCTTTGCGCAAAGCGACATCGTGCCTGCGCCAACGCAATCGCGTCCGATCGCCATTATTCACGCAGTCGTGCACACCGCCACACTTGAGCAACCTGTGATCGAAGATGGCCATGTCCTCTTCGATGGTGGTCGCATCATGAGTGTGGGCGCGGGGATGCCAACGCTTCCAGAGAACTGCGAGATCTTTGACGCGAAAGGCATGCATGTTTCGCCTGGTTTTTGCGCGTTTCCGACGACGCTTGGTCTTATCGAAACATTGAGCGTGGACTCTACTGATGACCGCCGCGAGTTCGGCGAGTTGCATCCAGAGTCAGTGCCGAGTGTTGCGATCAATCCTGATAGTGATCTCCTCACCGTCGCGCGCGCCGCAGGAATTCTGCTCGCGGTCACTGTGCCGCAAGGTGGACTCATCTCAGGCAGCGCATCGGGAATTCGTCTCGATGGCTGGACGCCTGAAGATCTCTGCATTGATCCATCACTCGGTGTCGTGATCACTTGGCCTGTCGTTGATCCTGCACGCGCGTTTTCATCACGACGCTCCCCTGAAGATCAGCGCAAGCGCGCGAAGGAAGATGTCGAACGCATCGGGCGTTTCTTCGATGAGATGAAAGCAATTCTTGCTGCGCGCGCTGCCGATGCAACTGTCGCGCACGATGAACGCGCGGAAGCGATGCGTGATGTGCTCAGTGGCAAAGACCCTGTATTCGTCGAGATTGGAAGCGCATCGCAAATCGAAAGCGCGGTCACCTGGATGAAAGCGCGCGGACTTCGTGCTGTGATCATCGGTGGTGAAGGTGTAGCGAGCGCGATTCCGTTTCTCAAAGCGGAAGGCATCTCGGTCGTGGTTCGTGGCGTGCATCGTGTTCCCGCGCAACGACACGCTCCCACCGATGCTTCGTACACACTTCCAAAGCAACTGAACGACGCAGGAATTCTCTTCTCCATCACAACAGGCGATGAGCCTGCGCATGAACGCAATCTTCCGCATCATGCTGCAACGGCAGCAGCGTTTGGTCTTGATCGCGAAGCAGCACTTCGAGCCGTCACCGCAAACCCATGTGTGATTGCAGGACTCGCGCCGCGCTACGGAACACTCGCGCCACTCTCGAGCGCAACACTCATCGTGACGCGCGGTCATCCACTCGAACTCACGAGCGATGTTGCTGCTGCATGGATCGACGGCCGTTCAATCGAACTCGATTCGCACCAGAGTCAGATGAAACGCAAGTACGAAACGAAACTTGAAACGAAGACTCTGGAAACAAAAACCCTAGAAACGAAGACTGATGCGCCAGCGCCAAAGTCTCCGTGATTCAGTACATCGCGTCAGTTGATATCACCACGCCACATTCCCGCTCGCTTCAAGCGTCGCACCTGAACTCGGCACAAGCCGCAGCGTCACTAACAACTTCGCGCCCGCCGCTGGTTCGCGCGTGAACTTCGGCTCCACTCGCACAACATAGAGTTCGAGCGTCGTGTCGTAGTAGGTCGCTTCTTGCGCGCGCGTCGAGAGTGGGATCTCGAAGGTCGATGTCTCAGGCAGCGCGCCCGCGCAGTAAACGCTCACGCGAAGGTTGCCCGCGATGCGCGATGACGCACCAACTGCGTCGAGGGCATCAATCCGCAGATCTATCGAAGGGTTCGCATTCATCGCTCGTCGCACGCGCGAGAGCGGTGTAAGCGCAATCGTGCTCGCGGAATGACTCGCCATCGGCACCGACGCGCTCGGCACGGTGGACTGCGTGGGTTGCGTGGCGGTCGGGTTTATTGCAAGCACGGGCTTCACTTCCGACGGATCGTGCACCTTCGGCGAGCAGGCAGTCAGGAGCGCCGCGGTCAGCAGCACTACGGCGAACAGGTTCATGCTTGGTTTCATGCTTAGGTTCACGCAGGTACGCATCCCTGCAGGGTACGACAGCGACGCATATCCGCACTCGTTTTGCAGAACTGCCGCGAAGACGGTCGATCTTCCCTCCATGATTCGCACCACTCTCGCGCTCACATTGCCTCTCTCGCTTGCCTCAATCCTTGCGCTCGCCGCGTGTGAAACCGAAGGTTCGCAACGCCCGGGCACGACCAAGACGGGGTCTGACAAGAAGTCCTCGGGCAAGGCAAACGCTGAATGGAGCAGTGCCGATTTGATTCCTGGCGATGAGATGGTGATTGAGGTCGAAGTGGAAGGCGACGACGATGGGAACGCCGCCGACGGCGGGCAAAGGCGCGTCATCGTGCGCAAGATGGTGATGCATGGCGCCCCGACCGGTGCCGTCGTAGTGGAAGGCATGCCGATCGACCTTGCCTTCGCGATCGATGGCCCTGATGGCGCAATGCCCCAAGGCCAGTGGGCCAGCACCGCCCAAAGCGCCCCCGCAGAGCAGTTGCCCGCACCAACCCCTCCTCCTGTCATGCTCGGCGTGCGCATGCGCGAAGTCGATCCCATCCTCGCCACGCATCTCGGCGTCACGCCGCGCCACGCGTCAGTGCTCGAAGATGTTGCCGAAGAACTCAACGGTCACGCGAGCGGTCTGCGCGACCATGATGTCATCGTCGCGGTCAATGGCGAAGCGAAGGCGGGTCCCTCCGACATCCGCCGCATTCTTCGCACGAAAAAGGCTGGCGACACCGTCGTCTTCACGGTGGTTCGACCGAGTGGCAAGACCGATGTCACTATCACGCTCGAAGCGTTTGATCACGCGAAGTTTCTCTCCGCCTCGCCCGCGCGCGTGGGTGGTTGAAACCGTTGCGCTCTTGACGGCTGTATACTTCAACTCCTTATGCTTGAATTTTCAGCCGATGCCGCACTCTTGAAGCCCGCCGCACGCGTTCGCGTGACGCAGCAATTGCCGCAGAACAACACTGTGTGGACCACCACGATCGAAGGCACCGTCCTGCGCTATCGACAAGCGAAGACAGGCTCATGGTTTGCGCACGCGAAGGAAGACAAGTTGTGGCTTGATCGCCTGGAATTGCGCAAAGACGACGGCGAACTCGTTACGCTCAATCTCGATTGCTACAGCGTTATTGAAGCACTCTAATCATCACGCCATCACTGGCACGTCAAGCGCGGACTTTCCGACGGTGCAGAGTGTGCGTGAGTCTCGCCATGGCGAGCTCATCGAGTGACCGATCCAGTCATTAAGCCCGTCGAGCGTGACTGCATCGACTTCAGCGCTCAACTCACCAAGTGAACGACAACGACCGAGGCGATACCAATCGCTGCCAAGTGCAGCGGCGCGCGCGGCGGTGCTTTCGCCTTGCATGACCAGACGGCTCTTCATGCCGATCTTCGCGCGACGGAACTCGCCTTCGCTTACGCCGTGTTCGAACTTCTCGAGTTCAGCGCGAATCGTGTCGAGCGTTTCTTGCGCGCGTTCAGGCGTGCTTCCCGCATACACCGCCACCATGCCGCGGTCGCGACCACCTGAGTAGCCCGCGTTGACGGAGTAGCACAAACTGCGGCGTTCACGCACTTCCGTAAAGAGTCGGCTTGAAGTTTCACCGCCAAGAATGTTGGTCGCGAGACGACAGAGCAACGACTCTGGCTCACGCTCGCTTGGCGCGCTTAGACCCATCGCGATGTGCGTCTGGTTCGATTCGTCTTCTTCATGCGCGATGCCGCCGATGCTTTCTCCGAGCGGAATCGACTCTGCGAGTCCGCCGTGCCAACCGCTGAGCAGTTCATCGAGCTTCGCCGCGAGCTCATCCGCATCGACCGCGCCTGCGACCGAAAGAATGGAGCCAATCGGACGAACTCGTCGCATCCAGTCTGCGCGCAACGAGTGAATGTCTGCGCGCTCGTAGGCCGCGAGGTTGCCGTAGCCGGAGCGATTGAATGGTGGCGGAAGATGACGCTCACGCAGCCGCAGTGTCACGCGGTGCTGAGGGTCGTCCTGCAAACTCTCGAGCGATTGAATGGCGAGGCTGCGCACGGCATCAAGCGCTTCTGCAGGAAGATGCGGTCGCACAATGAGATCGGCAAACAGCGGAAGCGCTTCCATCATGCGATCGCCAATGAGCGTTGCGCCGAGCACGATGTGAATTGATGCAGGTGACACCGAGCGCTGCACGCCCACGCGGTCAAGCGCATCGGAGAATTGGCGGCTGTCACGACCACCTGCGCCGCGTTGCGAGAGCTCCGCAAGCAAACTCGACCAGCCATCGCCCGCTTCGCCCTCAGGATCCGTTGCGTTTCCCGCGGGCACAAGCCAACTCACCGCGGCAGTTCGCACACCCGCCATCTCTTCGACAAGGAGCGGCATTCCGCACTCAAGCATTCGTACGCGGATCGGGTTTTGGATGCGGGTCGCGGAACAATCAGCCATCACGAGATCCTAACAGGCAATGAGCATGCATTAATTGCCCTTGGGATTGCCACAGAGTGAATAGGTAAACCTTCGATCTGCGCGCGCTGTGGATTCGACGAAAGGAGTGCGCAGATACGGTCGATCTCCCTTGATGCCAAAGGCTCGATTGGGCCTCAATCAGCGTTCTGACGGACTTCTGTTGGTTCTTGCTTCCATCCCATGCGCCCACTTCGCTTTTGCATCGACCTTCTGGTGATCACTTCTGCCACAACAGCGTTGCTTGTGGCTCTGTGGATGTACGAAAGCGACCTCACTGAGAAGACGGCGATCGAGTCGACACAGGCGTCGCTCTCGCAATTGAAAGCCGAGATTGGCATTCGTAGTGTGCTCAGCGAGTCCACGCTCAACGAGTTCGGTCACCCGCCGACGGTTGAACGCGAGTGGTTTCTCGACGCTGATCCGCTCAATGCACTTGCGTCCGAACGCGCCCCGTGGATTGAGTGGGCCCTTGCGGGTGAGCTCTCCCGCGACCACCCTCGCGACCCGACATTCCGTGGCGGGCGGGGCGCGATGTTTTGGTACAACCCGAGGCTAGGTGTGATTCGCGCGCGCGTGCCTGAATCCGCGAGTGATGATGCAGCAATTGCTATGTATGAAGCGGTTAACGGCGATTCGTGGCGCTAGCCCGCGCTGCAACGCGGCTCACTTCACCAGCAACGCGGCTCACTTCTTGAAGTGATCAATGTTGATCTGGATGTACTTCTTCCACTCGGCTGGCACATCGTCCTGCGGGAAGATCGCCTGCACTGGGCACTCGTCGACGCAGAGTCCGCAGTCGATGCATGTGTCGGGATCGATGTAGAGCTGCTGCGCGACTCCGTAGTCGCCCGCCTTCTTTGTTGGATGAATGCAATCAACAGGACAGACTTCGACACACGCGGTGTCCTTGGTACCAATGCAAGGTTCGGTGATGATGTGTGCCATGTAGCGTTGACTCGTGATGCGTCGCGCACGACGCTGGTGTAGTTAAAGATGATTCCACTGCGAAGGGGGGCGATGATAGCGCGAAGATTACAGACGGATCGTGCGCACTTCGCACGAAACGCGCCGCACGCGGGTGTCCGCGCAGGTGCGCGGAAACGCCTTGAAAAAAGGCTCTAACGCACATACATCGTGAATACACACATCATAAAAATGCCGAAGGCCGCTTATTCGGCGGCCTTCAAGCATCGATGCTTTCGCATCTATATCAGACGAAGTGCTTACTTCTTGCCGGACTTCTTAGCAGTCTTCTTAGCAGCCTTCTTCGCGGTCTTCTTTGCGGCCTTCTTAGCGGCCTTTTTCTTTGCAGCCATGGTGGGCTCCCTTTAAGTAAGTTACGCTCTTGGGGTCGGAGTGAGGCAGCAGCCGGCGTAACAGAGCTGTTGCCTCATGTAGTTATACCCACATCGGACACAAAGGAATTGCACCTTGACAGAATTCTGCAAGTTCGTTCGTGATCACGACGACGCGGCAACCAACTTTGGACGCTCAACATGACAACACGAATCGCTCTGATGGGTGCTGGTGGACGCATGGGAACTCGCATCGATGCGTTGGCATCATCCGATTCCATGATTGAAGTCGTTGCGCGTTTTCATCGAGAAAACATGAGCGAAACTGCACTCGCACGAGGCGTGCATGTAGTCGTTGACTTCTCGTGTGAGCATGGAACTCATGCTGCAATTGCCATCGCGCGCAGCACCAATGCAGCGCTCCTTGTTGGCACAACAGGCCTCTCGGAGGGGGTCGAAAATATTTTAGAAAATCTTTCGGCGACGCATGCCGTGCTCATCGCACCGAACACTTCGCTTGGTGTTGCAGTCACGCGACGACTCGCGCAACTTGCTGCTGAACTTCTTGGTTCAAGTGAGTGGAGTGTTGACATCGTTGAGAGTCATCACGATCGAAAGAAAGATGCGCCATCGGGAACTGCGCTCGCACTTGCGCGTTCGCTCGCGAGTGGCGGAATGCCTGTTTTACCCGAGAAAATCCATGCAATTCGCGCAGGCGACACCATCGGCGAACATGAGATTCGCTTCGCTGGACCATCTGAACGAATTCACTTGATGCATCAAGCGGTGTCGCGCGATCTGTTCGCTGCGGGTGCGGTGCGAGCAGCAAAGTGGCTCGCTGGTCGAGCGCCTGGTCGCTACAGGATGGAAGATGTGCTCGGCTAGCGAGCAGAGTGACACGGCTCAGGCCGCGCGGCGTGTTGCGCCGTTGGTGGACTCAGTGGCGTCTGAGTGAGTGGTCTTCGATGGCGCATCAGCGCGTTCGCGCCAGTCTTCTGCACGACCACCGAGATTGAGCTCGCTCGGCATCGTCTTGCGATAGCCAAGTTTGCGCACGACCTCTAAAATAGCCAAGTTTGCGCACGACCTCTAAAACATCGGTCCACGCGGGGAAATTCTTGCCATTCACGCGCTTGAAAGCATCAATCGCCATCAAGAACATGAACTGCTCCTTGTTCATCTCGCCGTCCTCAGCATCACGCACAAAGTCGCTCAAGCGACGACCTGGACCCCGACGACGCTCAAGGTTCGTTGGATCAGCAACCTCGCCGCGACGACGATCAAGTCCAAGGCGGCGGTCCATCACGCCATCAGAATGCGCGGTGTGCGCGCTTGCGGCGTTGGTCGGATCGTTTGTTGAGTCGTTTGAATTCTCTGTAGTCATGTCGAGGGCTCCTAGCGTCGTGTGCACGCGTGCGTGTTCGGCGTTGCCAAAGCACGACCGCTACACTGCACGCGGATCGACCGCCTTGAACACTGACTTGAGGGAAATACTCAAGACACGGCTGCAAAAGGCTCGAAATGTCGCTTCAACGCACGACAAGCACCACGCGCGCCTTCTGCATCGCGCTGGCGCGATTCAATCTCACGAGTACCTCTCTCTGTGTCCAACCCAACCGAACCCCTCCATTTCCGACCCCTTGCCGCGTTTCTTGGATGGGTCTTTCCTGGTCTCGGGCACATCGCTTCAGGAAATGTCAGACGCGGCGTGTTCGCCATGACTGGCGTGCTGTTCTTGTTTGTTGGCGGCGTGGCTGTCGGCGGCGTTGACTGCGTTGATCGCGTTGAGGACAAACTCTGGTTCGTCGGCCAAGCGTGTTGCGGACCGATCGCCTTTGGCGTGGATGCGGTCAACACTTCGATGCTCAAGTCTGGTTCCGCCGCCCCGCTCATCCCCTTACCGCCATCGGTGCTCGATCCCAATCCTCGCGCGAGCGCCTTCAAAGGCCTTGCGCACGCCAATGAGTTCGGCACCTTCTTCGTCTTCCTCGCGGGCTTGATGAATCTCTGCGTGATTCTCGATGCGCTTGTGCGCGCGC
>QWPU01000028.1 GCA_003671065.1 Planctomycetota bacterium
GGCTTGGCGGATCCTGGAATACACGCGGGAATGCGCGCAGGAATGCAGCTTGGGTTGCAGCTTGGGTTGCACGTGGGCAAGCACGTGCGTGTGGATGTGAAGCCATGTTCAAGTCCGCATGCTGATGGTGAAGTGGGGATGGATTCGCAATTCACGCGGCGAAGAGTGAAGTCGCAACTGGAGGCCTTTGCGGTGGAGGCGCTCGCGGTGGAGGCGGCGCTCTCGATGTGCGCGTCAGAGTGGGGGGGCGCTGATCGTGTGAGTCCGGTGCTGAGCGCGTGTGACGATCACGCGCTGGATGCCACGCCCGCCGAGAGGCGCTCCGCGTTGCTTGCAGGTCTTGTTGAGACGATGGAGCCGCGTCCGCGCGCGGTGTGGGCTGCACTGCGCGCGAAAATGATCAATGATGAGCGAATCGCGCCTGGTGAAGGCGCATGGCAAGAGTTGCCGCAACAGTTGCCGCAAGAGTTGCCGCAAAAAATCCTCGCGTACTTGTCAGATGAAGATCTCGATCGCGCGTGCCTGCTGATTGTGCGTGAATCACTGCTCCACGCGCTTGACGAAAGCGTGCAACTTCCACCGGACACGGTGCGATCGATTCTCGATGCGTTGCCGCGACCGCTCCAGCGCCGCGGTTCATCGAAGGATGAACTCCGCGTGCTGAACCGCCTTGAACTTGCGGGTCGGCTTGGTAACGCGTCGCTGAGTGACGCTCAAACATTGTGCGCCGATCTCGAAGCGGCGACGCGTGTACAGCTGGAATGGATAGCGCGGCTCGACGGGTGTTACACAACGCTCATGCATCGCGCGTTCGGCGCTGAAGGGACCGCGCTTGTACGAGTCAGTCGTTCACTCCGCCTTACCGCCGCGGGATGGGATCCGCAGGAGATCGCGTCGATGCACAACGCAGCGCTTGAAACCAGTGCGCGGATCGTCAGCCCATCTAGCAGTACCTCGACCAAACGAGCACCTGTCGATCGAGTGAGTGCCGACATTCGCCTCGCGCGAAGCCAAGGTGCTTCGTGCTATGCGCTGTCGGAACTCCTGGCCGAGGCGCAACCGATCTCGGTTCGCACAATCCAGTCGGCGCTTCTCGATGGCGATCGGCACTTGTGTGTAGGACGCCGAGAGGTCGTGCTTCCCATCGAGCTTCTCAATCGGTGGCGGCTCGATTGTGGCTTGATACAAACTCCTCGCGGTTGGGAATCACCTTCGGCGCGGCCGAAAAACAGAGTTCCTCGCATCCGCGACGCTCCGTTTGGGGTGAAGCCGCTGTGAGACGATGACTACGCATGGGTCGCTTTTGCGCCACCCAAGACTCCATCAGAAGTCAATCGAATCGGAGCCTTTCGCTTGGCGAATGCTGGTTGGAAGTTACACTCCAATCAGGAGTTGTCTCATCGATTTGTACGATCGACCTGAACGATCGAATCGATGCGGCACCTGAACTTGCTCGCGCGTTTGGGAGTACCGCAGTATGGCCATGACATTCGCAGAACTTGTTGGGCGGATTGCTGAGATCGGTTGTGACTTTCGCGCGTCACGCGAACATAACGAGGTGGTTGTCGCCGTACCCACGACGCACTACATCGATCCGCACGACAACGAGAAGAGTCTGCTGCTGCATGTGATGTTGCAGGAGGAAGGTCGGATGTTGCGCATCTGCGTGCCTGAGGTGTATGCGATTGGGGAGTTTGAACACCGTGGCGCGATGTGCGAGGCGATGCTCGCTGCGAATTGGCGCGTGCGCGTGGCGAGTTACATTCTTGACGAGTCCGATGGCGAGGTCCGAGTGGTGAGCGACACGCCACTTGAAGATGGCGTGGCGACCAGCAAGCAACTGTCGCGCACGCTCACGCTTGTCGCGTGGACCGTGGATCAGTTTGATCCCGTTATTCGTGAAGCAGGGAAATCAGGCACTATTGACTTCAAAGCGATCGATGAACAGGTGCGCAGCGAGGCGCCAGGACCGCGTCGGCGCAAGAGTCGATCGAAGCGCGAGCGGCGCGAACTTGCTGATCTCATCAAGGCCGCGGGCGGCGTTGAGGGACTTCGGAAATTGCTTGAAGACAACAATCTTTGAGTATGTCGTGTAATGAGCGACGCGCGACTGTCGCTGCGCTCGAGAACTCTCGTGCTTGAAAACCTGATTGGCAATCTCCTCTCGCGCGGACTCAACGAGCATGATCGCATGCATCGCGGTGGTCTCGGCGAGTCACCTGATGGCTTGCGTGCGTATCGGCGCAACCGTTGGATCTTGACGATCCTTGCGCTGGCGGCGATGGCGTTCTCGTGGTGGTTGTTCGACTGCTGATCGCGTGTGGGGGAACACTCCTCATCTCGCGGTCGGGAAAAAGGTGCGCCTCGCGTTGTCGCGTCCCGCGTCGCATTTCGCGTTGCTACGCTGCGTGCCCAATGACAACTACTCCCACCATCAACGCCACTGGCGCGCTCATCGCAACTAGCCTCAACCTCTCCATCAACTACGCTCAAGAATTGGTGAAGACGATTCCAGCTGAGCGCTTCTGCGAGATGCCGACTGAAGGCATGAACCATCCCGCGTTCTGCATCGGTCACCTCGCGATTTACTCGAATCGCGTTCTCGAGCTCATCGGTTGCGCTGATCGAAAAATCGTCATGCCCTTCACCGACGAGCACTTCAAGAACGGCGCACCCTGCGTCGCGCAAGATGGCCGTTACCCATCGAAGCAAGTTCTCTGCGACACCTTCTTCGCAGGGTGGAAGACCGTCCTCACCGCGCTTCCAACCGTCGAAGACAGCGTCTTCGCAGGTGAGCACCCAGCCGAAGGTCGCTTCAAGGAACTCTTCCCAACCATTGGGGATGTCACTAATTTCCTCGGGGGTGGCCACAACATGATGCACCTCGGGCAGATCTCCACATGGCGCCGCGCCGCACATCTTGGGTCGGCGTACTAGTTCATACGCGTGATTCGTTGTTGACGGAAAAGTCGCCGCGCTCGCGCTCGCCGGGTTCGTTCATGCACTGACTCTTTGTACGATGGCCCCTCACGGGTCACCGATGCTCTGCGCTCCGATCGGCGCAAGCCAAGAACAGCAACCGCGACGCCTATGCGCGTCTCAAGACTGAAAAGGCATCACATGAAGAACTTGCATTGGAACCACGGGTCGATGGGCTTGAAGAGTTGGTTGAGCTTTCCACGCGGCGGGCGCTCGCTGCGACCGATGTTCGTGCTCAGGCTCGCCGCATGTCTCGCGCTTACCGCAGTGCTCACGACTCGCGCGCACGCGCAAAGCGCGAAGGAGCTCGTCGGCGGACCCATCACAACCAAGCGTTTCGAACGCACCATTCGCGCCTATGTCGCGCCAACCGACCTCGAGATGGGCGCGCTCGATCGCCTGCACGAGAGTTACCTCGAGAAGTTCCGCGCCGAGATCGAACCCGAGATCGCAGCGGTCGCGGCAACGGGTGCCGGCGAACCGAACAAAGACCAGTTCGAAAAGTTCATGCGTGACCTCGATCGAATCAACGCGCGCATCGCGGAGGCGGACAACGCATTCTTCGCGGCCGCAACCGATCTGCTTCCACTTGACCGCCAAGCGACGATGCTGCGCGTGCGTGAAGCGCGTGAACGGCAGCGCTTGCTCTCCGGCATCGTGCAGTTTGGTCCCATGATGTTCGGCGGCGGCGCAGGGTTCGTAGATTTCCCAAACCTCATCGTGAAGCCTTCGATTCTCAACGGCGTGCCGGCTGAATCGCGCGAGATGTTTGACAGCGCGATGCGTAGCCAAGAGACCCGCGTGCTCAGTCAGGCGCGCACCTACAACGCCGAGATGCGCAAGTCGCTCACGAAGTTCTTCGAGATCTACAGCACGATGGGTCAGGGCGAAGCCGCCCCGGTCGAAGGAGAGCCAGGCGCGTTCGACCCCGGCCAGAATCAGATGGCGATCATGCAGGCACTCGCCGCGCTCGGTGCCGACTTGCGCAAGGGCGTGAAGTCCAACTTCGACGCCAATAGAAGCGCCTGCGCGCAACTTGCATCGATGTTGCCTGAGTCGACGATGCTCACGGTTCGCATGGATCTCGCGATGCGCTCGATCGGCGTGATGGGCATGGCCTATGGCGCCTCTGCTCGCGGCGGCGGCGTGAAATCTGTCGTCGCAAAGATCCGCCGCGACAGTGCGTTCACTCCCGAAGTGAAAGCCGAAGTCGAAACTATTCTCGCGGCGTACACCAAAGATCATGTCGCGGCACTTGAGGCGCTCGCCGTCGCGGTGAGTGAGTCGGAAGGCTCGATGTTTATGGCGATGGGAATGGGTGGCGATGATCCAAGTGCGACCACCGCGCTCACGACTGCCTCCGAGCGGATCCAAGCCGTCTCGCGCGAAAGTATGACCAAGCTCGCCGCGTTGCTGGGCGACCGCTCAGAAGGGTTTGTCCGCAAGTATGAGCACACCTCTGAAGATGGCACGGTCGCGCTTGTCGACTACTACCCCGTCAAAGAAGAGAAGCCGAGCAACGACGACGAGACCGAGGCCGCGCAAGTGAATGTGCGCTCGGGCTTCAGCTCAGGCTATGGCGTGCCAGTGCCGTTTGATACCGCGGACATTTTGCGCATCGGCACGCTTGTTGGCTTTGATTCGTCGATGCAGAGCGTGGTTGAAGCGGTCGTCGAGCAATGGAAAGCGACGCAGTGGGATGCGCAAATGAATCCGCTCAGCGACACGCTGACGAGCGCGCTCTCGCAGCGAATGACCGCGGTCAACAATGGCGAAGTCGTCCACGACATTGCGGCTGCAAACACCGTGGCTCGCACGCGCAGTGCGATGGCAAAGTTGTTGTTCGAACTTGACGAATTGCTCTACGCCGATTTGGCGGGCGCGCTTGGTCTCGCGGCGAATGATCCAACGCTTGTGCTCTTGCGCCTTGAGCGGACGGATCTCATTCCGACTCGGGGTGGTGGTCCCGGTGGAATTGTTGCGTTTCCGTATTCCGCGTCGCGCTTGCTCGCAGCTGGAAAAGTTGACTCGAAGACTGCCCGAGCCGTCATCGAAGGCTCGTCAGCGGAATTCACGGCGCTCGCGAGCGAGTTGCCCGCGCAGATCGCACGGCGCATGGAGAACGCTGAAAAAATCGCGACGGTCGAACGCGATTTCGCCTCGCGCGATCAAGCGAGAATCGAAGCGTCCTCGCGCATCTACTCAACGCTGATCGCCGCGTCGGCCGCGCTCGATACAGAATTTGGCGCGAGCATCAGTGCGCTCTTCAATGCGGCAGTCGATGCGAATGTCGCGGATCCAGCAACCAATGCAGCGTTGAAGCGTGCGTGTGTGCGCTCGATGCATCCTGAGATTTATCGCGTGAAGGACAGCGCGGAACGCCAGTTGGCGGCGTCCACGCAGCTCGCGGGCCTGAGCGAAGATCAACTCGCGCGCCTCGACGCGTTGCGTGCCGAGTACGAAGTGATCTACGACGCGCTGTGCGTTGAGATGGCGGCGGGCAGCGGCAATCCGTTTCCGTTGGGTGCGAGTCCCGAAGATTGGCAGGAGTACACGAAGCGTGCCGCGGCGATCGAGCAGATTCGCTTTCGTCGAAACGAGCGCACTGAGAAGACGCTCGGTGAACTGCGTCGCATTCTCGGCAGTGAACTTGCCGTGAGCGTTCCTGGACTCGTGATCGATCCCGAGGCTGAGGCCGACGCGAATGGCAACGACGGCGGATTCAATGGCGAAATGTTCACGCAAGACGATGATTGATCGTTGACGGCGAAGGTGTGAGACGCTCAATACATCGATGGCTCAACAGACACGCATTCTCTCGCTCGATTGCGGCACCACAAGTGTTCGCGCGATTGTCTTTGATGAGCACACAGTTGCGATCGCATCGTCGCAGCGCGAATTCACGCAACACTTTCCGCAGCCAGGATTCGTCGAGCATGACGCGCAGGAAATCTGGACCGCGTTGCTCGACTGCATGCGCGACGCAATCGCCAAAGCGCATCTCACATCGCATGACATCACCGCGATCGGCATCACAAATCAACGCGAAACTACAGTCGTGTGGGATCGCGCGAGCGGGGTGCCGATTCATCGTGCGATCGTTTGGCAGGATCGACGCACCGCAGCCGTCATGACGCAGTTGCGCGCGCAAGGACACGAAGACTCCGTGCGCGCCGCAACAGGGCTCACACTTGATCCATACTTCAGCGCATCGAAGATCGCATGGATTCTTGATCACACCGAAGGCGCACGCGCGCGTGCTGAGCGCGGTGAACTCGCGTGCGGCACGATCGACTCGTGGGTGCTGTGGAACCTCACATCGGGTCGCACGCACGCGACCGATGCATCAAACGCGTCGCGCACCATGCTCGCGCGCATCACGCAGGGCTGTGCGTGGGACGACGAACTCTGCGCGCTCTTTCGTGTGCCTCGCGCGATGTTGCCGCAGATCATCGACAGTGCTGGCGCGCTTGCGATCAGCGACGCAGCAGTCCTCGGCAGCGCGATTCCAGTCACGGGCATCGCGGGCGATCAGCAAGCAGCGCTCTACGGTCAACGCTGCATTGCCAAGGGTCAAACGAAATGCACATTCGGCACGGGTTGCTTCTTACTCACCAATGTTGGTGAAGCCATGCTCGCGCCACCGCTTGGTTTGCTCACCACCGTTGCGTGGCGCATCCACGGACGCACGACCTACGCCATCGAAGGCTCGGTGTTTGTCGGCGGCAGTGCGGTGCAGTGGTTGCGCGACGGCTTGCAATTCTTCAAGAGCGCAAAAGATGTAAACGCCCTCGCGGCAAGCGTGCCTGACAGCGGGGGCGTCGTCGTTGTTCCTGCCTTCGCAGGTTTAGGCGCGCCGTGGTGGGATGCCGCGGCTCGTGGCGCGATCCTCGGACTCACGCGAGGCTCAACGCGCGCGCATATTGCACGCGCAACGCTCGAAGGTATCGCTCATCAAGTCGCGGATCTCGTTGAAGCGATCGAGCGCGCGCCTGGCCACGCGTCCATCACGACGCTGCGCGTTGATGGCGGTGCGGCGGCGAGCGATCTGCTCATGACGATGCAAGCGAACCTGCTCGGCCGAAGCGTTGAGCGACCCGCGGAACTCGAATCAACCGCGATCGGCGCCGCACTCCTCGCACGCGTCGGCCTTGGCGAAGCACTCGCATCCGCGCCGACCGACACGAAGCTGCAGCAATTCACGCCAACCGTCACCAGCGCAGAGCGCGATTCATTACGCGCGCGTTGGAAACACGCGGTCGATACGGTATGCACCTTCGGTTCTCCCTCGTAACAGGATTCGCATGCAACGACCCTTTGTGCGCGCTGCGCAACTCGCTTCTCTTCGCGCCAATGATTTCGAAGTGCTCATCGTCGGTGGAGGCGCCACGGGCCTTGGCATCGCGGTCGACGCCGCGTCGCGTGGATATCGCACGGCGTTAGTCGAAGCGCATGACTTCGCGAAGTGCACATCATCGCGCAGCACCAAACTCGTTCACGGCGGCGTGCGCTATCTCGAGCAGATGCAATTCGGTCTCGTGACTGAAGCGTTGGAAGAGCGCGCGATCCTCTGCGAGAACGCGCCGCATCTTGCGCACGATCTCGCGTTCATTGTTCCGCGCTATCACTGGTGGGAGGGTCCCTTCTACGGCGCGGGCCTCAAACTCTACGATGTGCTCGCGGGCAAACGCAAAGGGACCGCTAGTCGCATGCTCTCACGCGCTGAGACCATCGCTGCGATTCCAGGTGTGCGCGAAGAAGGTTTGCTCGGAGGCGTTGAGTATCACGACGCGCAGTTCGACGACGCACGCATGGCACTTGCTCTCGCACGCACAGCGGCGAGTTGCGGCGGCACGATCGTCAATCGCGCGCGCTGCGAAAGCCTCGTGAAGGATGAAGGACAAGTTGTCGGTGCCAACATTCGTGACGAGGAAACTGGCCAGACCTTCCGCGTGCGCGCGTCGATCGTCGTCAACGCAACAGGCGTCTTCGTCGATGAACTGCGTCGCAACGATGACCCGAGCGCCAAAGTCAGTTTGGAACCATCGCGAGGCGTCCATCTCATTCTGCCGCAACGCTTTCTTCCCGCGCAACACGCGATCATGGTGCCGCACACCGACGATGGGCGCGTGCTCTTTGTCATTCCGTGGCATGGACGCACGTTGCTCGGCACGACCGACACGCAAGTGAATGAAGTCCATGTCGAACCGCGTGCCTCAAACGATGAGATTGATTTCATCATGCGCAACGCCGCGCGCTATCTCGCGTCCGCGCCGACGCGCGCCGACATTCTCTCGGTGTTTGCGGGGCTTCGACCTCTTGCACGACCGAGTGACAACACTTCATCGAAGAGGGTGTCGCGTGAGCACACCATCACGGTGTCTCCGAGCGGTCTTGTTTCGGTGACTGGTGGCAAGTGGACAACCTATCGACGCATGGCGGAGGAAACGGTTGATGTGGTGATGGAGACGATCGGTCTTGAAGGTCGCACGTGCATGACCGAGACGCTTCGACTTCATGGCTACGACGCGAACGCTGGTCTCACGCCTGGGCTTCCCGAGCCGCGACGCATGTACGGCAGCGATCAACACGAACTCGAGAAGATCGAGCGGGCCGATCGCTTTCATGCGGCGCCGATGCATCCGAACTTGTCGCTCACCGCATCTGAGGTCATCTTTGCCGCGCGTGAAGAAATGGCGCGAAGCGTGGAGGATGTGCTCGCTCGGCGCACGCGTTCGCTGCTACTTGATGCGAGGGCGTCGATAGAGGTTGCTGGAGAGACCGCGCGCTTGATGGCTCGTGAGCTGAACTGGAACGATGCGCAGTGCGCGGCGAGTGTGTCGGAGTTCGTCGCTCTCGCGCGCGGCTATTTGCCTGAGTGATACGCTTCGCGCATGCTGACTTTCCGCGTTGCGTCGCTTGCATTCGGTTCTCACGCGGTTGTGCTTGCGTGCGCATCTATCGCGATTGCACAACAGACCGCGCCCGCAACCGAAGCAACTCGTCCTCCTGAAACTCCGTGGCCGATTCAACTCGGACTGCGCACCGCAGCGCTCGAGCGCAGTTGGCCGATCCTCGATCAAGTGGTCCTCGTTCCTGACGCGCGGACCTATCTCGATGAGATCTCGAAGTGGAGCGCCTCCGCGCATTGGCCCGTGCTCTTTGAAGACGATGTGTACGCGCCGCTATTTGTGCGTGGCTTCACGCCAAGCCGTGTGATTCGCCGCGCGAGTGTGGGCGCGATGCCGACCGATGCAACCGAGCGTCAGCAGCTCATGACGCACTGCGCCGCCGAAGCCCTCGCGGACGGTTCGAAAGACATCATCAATGCGTGCCTCACGCGAAGTTTCGCGCCATCGATGGTTGTCATTGCCGACGCCGCTGATCCCGCATGGACCGCGGCCGTTGCGCTTGCCGCAGGCCGCGGTGCGCCGATGTACTTCACAAGCGCGCCGTATGGAATTCCCAACGACACAATCAACGCAAAGACATTCACAGCACTCGCAAATGAGGTGGAAGTCGCTGCCGATCGCACAGGCTTGCCGTGGAAGGGTCTGGGCGACGCGATCGACGCGTTCGTGATTTGCCGCAATGTGGGATGGAAGTGCGATCCCTCGTTGCCCGCCGAACTGCAAGTGAACATTCCATCGGGTCCGTTTCCAACCGCCGCTGGTCAACCGATCGCGACGCTCAACGCGCTCGGTCGACACAGCGATGGCATGTGGTGGGCGATCGGTTCAACGATCTTCGGAAGCGAAACGCGCTGCGCGTATGTCGCAATGAGTTCGCTCTTCGCGCCGCGCAAAAGCGCGTGGCTCGTGAACACCTACGACAACGCGCCGACTTGGAATGTCTACGACGCCGTGCTCGCCGCGGCGCCGCTTGAAAAGCAGGGGATGGTGACGCAAGTGTGGCAGCGTGAGCAAGCGACGCTCGACGCGTGGCGGCGCCTCTTGATGGGCGGCTTCGGCGGCGAAGTGCTCTTCGTCAACTCGCACGGCGTCTGCACGCAGTTCGGTCTCGCCAGCGGCGGCACTGCGACCGCCCACGATGTGCCCGTCTTCGATCGCCCCGCGATGGTGCACTTCATTCACTCGTTCTCGCTGGAGTTTCCGCAGAACAGCGGCTGCGTCGGAAGTGTGTTTCTCGATCACGGCGCGTACGCGTACTTCGGATCGGTTTACGAGCCGCTGCTTTCAGCGTTCGTGCCGCCTGAGTTGATCGCGCAGCGCGCGGAGGTGCTCGTGCCCTTCGCGATTGCCGCGCGACAATTCGAAGGACCGCTCGCGCGACCGTGGCGGGTGATGTCATATGGCGATCCGCTCACGCTGATGGCGTCACCGAAGAAGATCGGGCTTACGCGAATCGCGCCGACCGCCGACGGCATCGAGACATTGCGCGACGCAAGTGCCAACGCGCTCAAACGATTTCGCGATGAGAAGAATGCCGAAGCACTCGTCGACGCGCTGCGTGCGCTCGAACTTCTTGGCGATGATGAGAAGGTCAAGCAAGTGTGGGCGATCGCGCAGACGACTGAAGCCGCGAACACCGCGGCGCCATTCGCACTCGGTGCAGTGTTCCGCGCGCGCGACCTCAACGCGTACGCGGCCGCCTTCGCGATGTGCGCGACGCACACGCCACTCGCAAGCGACATGCTCTGGCAACTCAGCGTGCCGCGACTGCCCTCGCTCAACGACGCACGCATCTGCGCATTGCTTGGGCGAAATCCCCGCGGACCAAACGCCGCACTCGATCTCACAATGTTGCACGCGACCGCGTTGCGAGTGCTCGGCGCAGACGGTTGGCGATCAATCGTGGACGGTGCGAGGAGACGCGCGCGCGAGAGCGGCGCAGCGGACGCAGTGATCGACGCGATCGACGGTCTGAGATAGGTTTGCGATCGAAGTGGTGGGGTCAGTCAACCGATGGCAACCACTGAGGACCCTGCCACCGACCAAGGTCTACGGGAAATCCCATGGACCTCCATCATGGACTTCCATCGAACCTATGGCGGCGTCGGTGCTGGCGCTTCTTCTGTCGAAGCGGGTTTCGGAACAAAAACTAGTTCGAGTTTTTCGCGGGCGCGTCCCATGGTGGCCTCGGCGCTCGGGGTGCAGCTTGCAGCATTCGCGCACGCGTCACCCATCGCTTGCTTGATCGCGGTCGCAACCGCGCAGCCAATCCCCGCGAGTCCTTGCGCCGATGGATGCAGTTGATCGCGCTGCAGCAGCGGCGCCGCAGCGGTCGACACTAATCGTTCGCCTCCGATGTCGAGTGAGCCGTCGTCCATCAACTGTCGCTGCATGTCCGCAAGCGCAACGATCGTCACGCTCGGATGCTCTTTTGCCCACGCACTCATCCGCTCATTCACTTTCGTCAGCGTCGCCGCTTCGGGCATTTGCGCTTTCGACAGCATCTTGCCGACCGCGCGTCGCATGTCAGGAATGGTTCCGATGATGACGGGCACGGTGAACTGCTCGAGTTGCGCAAGCCCCAGCTCAAACTTCGCGAGGCGCTCGTCTTCGCTCTTGAGCCGTCCGCCTGTGGGCGAATCGTCGCCGTAACAAAACCAAAACAGGAAATCGAGCGCAACCACGCAATCAGGATTGAACGCTATCGCGCGCTTGACGGAAGTCTTGCCGCTCTCAATCGGTCCCATGAAGAAGAACGGGCTCGAAAGGTCACTGGTCAACATTTCAAGATCAGGACACGCATATCGAACCATGTCGATCAGCTTGAAACCCGCCGTGTACTCTCCATCAGCCTTGTCCTCACGAAGCACGCACCCGAACCCCGCCGACGCGCTTGCGCCAAGTACCGCCACGCGCAACGGCCCGACCACTTTCACGATCTCTACACGCGGCGTCGTCGCCTCACTGCGTCCAAGGAAGCGAAATCCTGCGGCTGTAAAGGCAATCGCAAGCACGGCCGCAATCACGATTTTGCTGAGATGTGTGTTTCGAGTGAAAGTCATGCGCGCACGATAGATCACAGATGTGATCGTTTCGGACGACCATACAAATCTCCCAACATTTTTTTGCAACCACTTCCAACGGACCGCACTCGTGCGAATCGTCGGCAAATCACGCTGGTTTTAGCGCGGCGCAGTGATCGGTGCTCACACACTCAAGCCTCACACACTCAAGCCTTAGAGCCTCAAGCCAAGCGCCGCCGCCATCGTTGAGCCCAGATCCGCAGGGCTCTGCGCCACGCGAATCCCGCAGGCTTCCAACGCTTCGATCTTCGCTTGCGCCGTGTCATCCGCGCCGCCGATGATCGCGCCTGCGTGACCCATTCGCTTGCCCTTGGGCGCGGTGCGGCCTGCAATAAATCCAGCGACTGGCTTCTTCATATTCGCCTTGATCCAACGCGCGGCTTCGACTTCGTCAGTGCCGCCGATTTCGCCGATCATCACCACGCCATCGGTGTGCGGGTCGGCGTTGAAGAGCGCGAGCGCTTCGATGAAACCGAGGCCGCGCACAGGGTCGCCGCCGATACCGACGCAGGTCGATTGCCCGATGCCGCGCTGCGAAGTTTGCCAGACCGCTTCATAAGTGAGCGTGCCTGAGCGACTGATGATGCCGACCGACTTTCCGCTCGCAGCGTCTTCGCGATGCGTGTGAATGTAGCCAGGCATGATGCCGATCTTGCAGCCGCCCGCAAACTTTGCATTCGCGCCTTCGCCACTCACGCGCCGCGCTGGAGTGATGATGCCTGGGCAGTTGGGTCCGATGAGCGTCGAGCGTGGATAGCCTTTGAGCACTTCCTTCACGCGGATCATGTCTTGCACGGGCACGCCTTCGGTGATCGCGCAGATCACACGGATGCCCGCATCGGCGGCCTCAATGATCGCGTCGGCTGCACCAGCTGGCGGCACGAAGATCATGGTCGCGTCGGCGCCCGTCGCCTTCACGGCATCGAGCACCGTGTTGAAGATCGGCAGGCCGTTCGCGTCTTTTTGCCCGCCCTTGCCAGGGGTCACGCCGCCGACAAGTTGCGTGCCGTATTCAAAGCAGGCCTTCGTGTGCGAGGCGCCTGCGCTGCCAGTGATTCCTTGGCAAATGACTTTCGTGTTTCCGTCGACGAGGATAGACATAGGGGCGCAGAGGATACACGGCTTCGCGAACGGGGTTTGCACACGAACTGGCGATGAACTGTTGCGGTCTTGTCGCGTTACACTCGCCCGCCCTATGCCTCGACGCGCAACCACCACTACGCCAATCTCTGCGGCAAAGAAGCCGATTTCTGCGAAGAAGCCGCGCGTGAGCAAAGGCCTCACCTACGCGCAAGCGGGCGTCGATATCGATGCGGGTGACGAAGTCGTCGAGCGCATCAAGCCCATTGTGCGACGCACTTATTCGCCGCGCGTGATGGGATTGCATGGCGCGTTTGCGGGGATGTTTCGGCTCGACAACAACGCGAAACTCTTCAAGCGCAACTACAAGAATCCCGTGCTCGTTGCCTGCACCGATGGCGTGGGCACGAAGGTGAAACTCGCGGCGCAGTTCAAGATCTATGACAGCGTTGGCATCGATTGCGTGGCGATGAATGTGAACGACCTCATCGTGCAAGGCGCCGAGCCGCTGTTCTTCCTTGACTATCTCGGCTTGTCGAAACTCGATCCCGTCAACACGACTGCGATGATCAAAGGTGTTGCAAAGGGCTGCGAAATTGCAGGCTGCGCGCTTCTTGGTGGTGAGTGCGCGGAGATGCCAGACATTTACGCGCCAGGCGACTTCGATGTGGCGGGTTTTTGCGTTGGCGTCGTGGAACTCGCGCGCACGCAGAAGCAACCGCGCGTGCTTTCTGGTGACATCGTGATCGGTCTGCCTTCAAGCGGCGTGCACTCAAACGGCTACACGCTGGTGCGACGCATCGTGAAGGACGCGAAGCTGAGTTACACGAAGAAGTACGCTGCTCTCGGCGGGAAACGGCTCATTGATGTGTTGCTCGAACCGACGCGCATCTATGTGAAGGAAGTGATCGGTTTACTTGATGTGCTCGGCGCGAAACCCGCGATCAGCGGCATGGCGCACATCACTGGCGGCGGACTTCCTGGCAATGTGTGTCGCGCGTTGCGTGATGATGTTGACGCGCTGATTGACTCGACGAATTGGACGCCTCCCGCGATCTTTCCGTTCTTGCAGCAGCATGGTGGAGTTGAAACCGCTGAGATGTTCCGCGTCTTCAACATGGGAATTGGTTACACGATCATCGTGCGACCGAATGCGGCGAAGACCGTGATGACTGCGCTGCAGAAGCTCGGCGAGAAGCCCGTGGTCATTGGTGTGATCGCCAAGGGCAAGGGCGACGCTCGGGTTTTCTGAGCGCGCGTTCAATCATCCAACCCACAACAGACACCGCCGCGCCCAGTGGAGCGCGGCGGGGCGACTCATGTCTGTTGAGCGTTTTTAGTTGGACTTTGGCTCTGTTGGCTTCGGCTCAGGCGTTGGCTCTGGCTTCGGCTCTGGCGTTGGGGCCGGTGCTGGCGCAGGAGCTGGAGCTGGAGCTGGAGCTGGCGGCGCAATCGACTTTGGCTCGGTTGGCTTCGGCTCTGGCGTTGGCTCTGGCGTTGGCTCTGGCCTCGGCGCGGGCGCTGGTGCCGGCGGGGTGGTTGGAGCTGGTGGGGTTGTCGGTGGGTTGCCGACGACGATGGTGGTGAGCGCAAGGGTTGCTGCGGTTGCCGCGGCGAGGAGAGTGGTCTTGAATTGCATAATCGGAGAAGTCCTTCGAAGGAGTTTCGTTCGTGAAGTGTGAGATGGATACTGAGAGATTCGAACTCGGTGCCTGAGTTCGTGCGCGGATGACGCAGCTCCGCTAGGTCGCATTCCATCATTCCATCTGAGTTTTCGAAGATGTGATGCGACGACGCGGTCCGACGACTCGGTCCGACGACTCAGTCGTGATCAGTGCGTCGCGTTCGCTTGATTTCGCTGTCGCGTTTTTTCGCATCAATCCGCCGCTCAACGCTTCCGCGCGTGGGCTTGGTCTTACGGCGAATCTTCGGTCGCTTCGCCGCCATCGACACGATCGTCTTCAATCGCGCGGTGCACGCGTCGCGATTGTCAGCCTGCGAGCGCGTCGAGTGATCGCTGATGAGCAGCGCTTCTTCTGCATCACTGCCCACGACATGCGAGCCGCCAATTGTGCGCAATCGTTCGAATCCAGCGAAATCAAGGCCGATGATGTCAGTGAAGAGCACGCGCAACACCGCCTTCGTGCTGGTCTTGTTCACATGCTGGCCCCCCGGACCGCTTCCGCGCACGAAGGTGAAGTCGAGTGCGTTGGTCGCGACTGAGCAGCCGCCGCCGAGGCGTAACTGAGCGCCGCTCGACGCGTCGTTGGATCCGCGCGGAGTTGGATTTGGCTTCGGCGTGCTCATCGCATCACTTCATCGACAGAAGACGCGTTAGAACGCAAGCGTGAATCCAGCGCGAAGTCCTTGCAGGCTTCCGTCGAAGCCGACTTCATCGCCGTCGAGCGAGCCGCCGATGAGGCGATAGCCGAAGTAGACGCTTCCTTCGTGGCAAAACCAGGCGGACAGCATCGCTTCGACACGCGTGGCGCTGCCGTAGTCGCCGTCACCGAAGGGGACCGTCACGCCGACCGCAACTTTGGTGTTGAGATCAACGCGTCGAATGATCGGAAACGAATCCTTCGTATCGAATGCCAGTCGAAAGGCGAGGCCAACATCGATCGCTGCAAATGCTTCGATCGCTTTGCTCGAAATACCCGTCGTTGAATCGCTGATCGAACGCGACACGCTTTCGACATCCGCGCTTACCAAGGCGAGCACCGAGAAATCAGTGCCGTTGGTGGGGGCGGTCCAATCGCTGCGTGCGTCACTCCAGCGCGTTGGTTGCTGCGCGAGAGGGCGATAGAAGTCGTAAGCGATCTCGGCGCCTGCGCTCCACCATGAGAAATCGGAATTGAAGTCGTCGCCGCTGCTGACGGTCACGCCGCCGAGAGTGAACGAGTCCGTCGCAACGCCGCCGCCGTCAGTCGAGAACGCAAAGCCGCGCAGCGACACATTGAGCCGATCGCGCGTGAGATTGAGCGTGCCCGCGAAGGTCATTTCTTGATCGTGCAGATCAACGACGCTCGCATCAACTTTCGCTGGACCATCAGTGAAATCGCCCGTAAGGCGTGGGAGCCACGCTTCAAGTGAGATCGAAAGATGAAAGTCAGTGTTGGTTTCGGCGAGCGCGGCGTGCGGTGACGCTTCAGTCGTTGTCGCGACTTGTTCAAGCATCAGAGCCGCGGCGAGTGGGAGAATTGCTGCATCCATCACTGCAGCGTATCGAACGCATCAACGCGTGTGCATCTCGATCACCGCAATCTCTGGCGGACAATTCACGCGCAGCGGAAACCACGCGCCGACACCGCTGCACACATAGAGATTCGATTCACCGTGGTGATAGTGGCCCGCGCTGAGACGCTGGGCAAACCCGAGGTTATGCCGATGATTTCCCTTGCGCGCGAGTTGTCCGCCATGCGTGTGACCTGCGAGCGTGAGCGCGATTCCGCGTTCTCGCGCGGCGACAA
>QWPU01000029.1 GCA_003671065.1 Planctomycetota bacterium
ATCCACTAGCGGGAAGAAGTGTCGCGCGTTGATGAGTCAAATGCTCGATGATCCTCGCACGCTTGATGACACGAAGCTCATCGAGTTGGGTCGTCACACGAGCGAACGCGAAGTCGCGACATGAAGGGCGGCGACGGTGCGCGTCAACTCACCGAAGACGACAAACACTTTGTGCCTTGCCCTCGCGATACCGGGTCTGTCTCGCGGCGAATTCTTGATTGCATAGAGGCCATACGCAGTGATGATGCGCTGCCGACTTCGAAAACCTAAACCGCCGCAGTAGTGGTGCACGATGCACCACTACTGCGGACGGACAGGGGTTTCGAGTTGTCCCGAAAGGGCTCGATTACTTCCAGTTTGCAAGCAAAAGTGAGAGATCACCTGCGCCGACGAATCCACTGTTATCGAGGTCAAGTGGTGGGTTGACCGCGCCCCAGAGTGCGAGGATTTCAGAGAGGTCTGCGGCGGTAATCACGCCGTCGCCGTCGATGTCGCCTGCGAGCGCGTTCACTGGTGCAGTGGCGAAGCGAAGTCCCCCGCCGCTTGGCGTGGTGGCGTCCACCCAGTAGTCGAGCTCGATGAGGTCGACAGTGACAATTGCGACGCGCCAGAAGATCGTTGTGCCTGACTTCTCGGTTTCAACTTCGAGTTCGACATCGTTCACGCCTGCTGCGGGATACGCGACTTCGGTGGCGGCGAGTGCCGCGGCGAGATCAGTCGTCACCGCGCTCCAATTCGCTTGCAACGCAGCGACTTTCGAGGCTTGCGAACCTGATGGTGAAAACTCGGTGACCATCACGGTCGTGCCAACGACATCCGCTTCTGCAAGCATGCCTGTCTTGAGATTGAAGAGACGCACTTGCACGATGGTGCCGATGTCTTCGACATCCGACTCCACCTTGAACGCGTGCCAACCTGCGCCCATCGTTGCTTCGGCAAGAGCGACTCCTGCTGCAAGCGTTGCTGGTGGAAGCGTGGCTTCAATGTCGTCGCCTGCACCGTGATGTGGGATCACGCCGCCGGTGACGCTGTCGATGTAGATCTTCGTGACATTGTCGAAGTACTCGACTTGAAAGGCAAGAATCCCCGCTTCCATATCGAACTGGATGCGCTGCACATCGGTGCGCGAAGACGCGGTGTTGGCCGCGGTTTCTGCATCGGCGAAGTCAAGCGTGGCGTTAGGGAGCTGCGCAAAGATCGCTTGCAGATTCGAGATGTCGCTCTCGTCAGGCGCATCGACATCGAGGCGGATGAACGCACCAGTGTCGCGATGAAAGCGCGGTCCCCAGTTCGTGGTAAGCGCGGCATCGTAGAGGTCACCTTCGTAACCCCACACATTGTCTCGCTCGCGCTGCTCGATGCCGAGAAGCGTGCCTTGCACAACTGTGTCGCGGCAAAGCGTGACTGCTGCGGGGAATCCGATGTCTGCACTTGCAATTGTTGCAAGTACGAGCATCGAAGTCACGGAAAGAAAAGTATGAATCTGCATGTGGGCTCCTTGATTTCTGAATGAGGCAACGAGTGCCATTCGACCACCCCTGGCCGCGCTTCAACAGAGCCCCGAGCGAAGGCCACAGATACATCCAATGTTGTAGATCGCGCGTTCAGGCGATCGCGTCGACGATGAGTTCACCGTGGACATCGGTGAGCCGCATATCGCGACCACCCGAACGGAAGGTCAAACGGCGATGATCGACGCCGAGCAGATGGAACATCGTCGCATGTAAGTCGTGGATCTTGTAAGGCTTGTCGACTGCGCGATAGCCGAACTCGTCGGTCGCGCCGATTGCGATGCCGCCGCGCACGCCGCCGCCAGCCATCCACATACTGAAGCCGAATGGATTGTGATCGCGACCGTCGGTTCCCTGCGCAAATGGCGTGCGACCGAACTCTGCGCTCCACACCACGAGGGTTGACTCGAGCAATCCGCGACGCTTGAGATCAGTGAGAAGCGCTGCAATCGGCTGATCCACCGCGCGCGCGTTCGCTTCGTGCCCTGCTTTGAGATCGCTGTGTTGATCCCATCGATCACCGATTGTGCGCGGGCATGTCACTTCAACAAAGCGCACGCCGCGTTCAACGAGTCGACGCGCGAGGCAGCACTCTCGCGCATATGTCCGCGTGTTCGGGTCAGGCGCGTCGAAGCCGTAAAGCGCTTTCGTTTCAGCGCTTTCACCGTCAAGCGAGGCGAGCTCAGGCACGGCTGATTGCATGCGGTACGCCAACTCATGATTCTTGATCGCGCTGTCGACTGCCTCAGCGCGCGCGTCGTGGGCGAACTGCGAATCGAGTCGCGCAATGAGTTGGCGTTTGCGCGATTGCGCCTCGAGCGATTCACGCGGCGTTGCATCAGTAATCGCTTCACCCGTCGGACGCATGATGGAACCTTGATGACGCGCAGGCACGAATCCTGCGGAAAAACAGTCGAGGCCGCCGGGTGGAATCAATCCGCCTTCAACCACGACGAAGCCAGGCAAATTGTCATTTTCGCTTCCGAGACCATACGAAGTCCACGCGCCCATCGATGGTCGACCTGGAATGCCTGAGCCTGTGTGCAAGAAGTAATTCGCGTTGGTGTGTTCACTGAAATCGCTCGTCATGGAACGCACGACGCAAAGTTCATCGGCCATTGCGCCCACATGTGGGAAGAGATCAGACACTGGCAAACCTGATTGACCGTAGTTGCGAAACTTCCACGGCGATGCGAGTGTGTTGCCGTTGTTGTTGAACTGCGTGGGTGCTGCAACGAGCGGGAATGGCTTGCCGTCGTAGTCAACGAGTCGCGGCTTTGGATCGAAGGTATCCATCTGCGCGGGACCGCCGTCCATGTAGAGGAAGATCACGCTGCGCGCGCGAGGTTTGAAGTGTGTTGAAGCGAGCGCGCGGTCTGCATCGATCGGCGACGCGAGCGCGTTACGCCCAAAAAGCCCTGCAAATGCGAGCATTCCGAAGCCGCCGCTGACGGAACGCAACATATCGCGCCGTGAACATGCGAGGTCGCGGAACTGACCGCAGTGATGGCGTGGCTCGTTAGTCATCGGAGAAACACGAACTCCTTTGCACAGAAAAGTGCGTGAGCAAGCGCGGTGAATGCTGCGGAATCTTGGGCGCTTGCGTTGGTTGTTGCGTCAACTGTTGCGTCAGTTGTTGCCCCGCGTTCAAGCGTTAAGAATTCGCGCGCTTCACGCCGCTCATCAGTGCGTGGTGCGCGAGCAAACGCTGCGTACCACATCGAATCGATGCGCGCGTCGTCGCTCACTTCGCGCTGCGCACCACTCGAAAGTTGTTCACCCCAACGAGCCGCGAGCAGATGCACGAGTTCACTATTGAGAAGCGCAAGCGACTGCGCAGGAACATTCGACGCGTGACGGCGCCCGCAAGTTGTTGACGGCAACGGTTGATCGAACGCTTGCATGAACGGATCGAGAAAGTTGCGACGGACTTCCAGATACACGCTGCGCCGCGACGCACCATCAACTGGTCCACTTGCGCCAGGCCGACCGCGACCTTGCATGTGCTCGCTTAAATGCACAGGGACACTTGGTCCTCCTGCTGACGCATCGAGTGTTCCGCTTGCCACAAGCATTGCATCACGAATCGACTCAGCATCGAGACGACGCACTGGCAACGGTTGCCACGCGCTCGATGGCAATTCTGTGCTACCAGCAGCCGATCGATACGCGCGCGTGAGCATGACTTCACGAATGAGTTGCTTGAGCGTGGCACCTCGCGCGAGTTTCAACGCGAGATGATCCAACAACTCCGTGCTCCACGGTGCGGCGCCGAGTTGCCCGAAATCATCGGGCGTTTCAGCGATTCCGCGACCAAAGAGTTTGAGCCACACGCGATTAGCAAGCGTGCGCCAGAGATATGGAGTCGCGGGATCGGTGATTGTTTGCGCGAGTGCGAGACGACCGCTTCCATCAAGCGCGACGGCGTGCGTGGACGCTGCCGAAAGAATCGACAACTGTGCGCGCGGAGCGAGTTCACCGTAGTTGCGTGACGAGCCGCGCATGTGGACTGGCTCATCAAACGCGCCGCTGTCCTCAGCAACAAGCGCGCGAATCGGCGGCGAGCACGCTCGCAATGCATCACGCGCACCAACGGCACGCAGACGAATCGGTTCACTAAGCGGCGTAGTGAGTTCAAGCGCCGACGCGATGCCATCGACATCCCATGTCTCAACCGCGCTCGCCGTCGACTCATCGCTTTCCATGATCGCATCGAGTTCAATCCAACCGCCACGATCATCGATGAGCTCGACATACGCACGCTCGCCGATGAACCGTTGCATGTCGAATGTCTCGATGCGCCAGGGATACGCGCGCGGATCACTCGCCGCGTACGACGCATCAGGCGCAGGCAACTCACGACGCATGCCTTCGAACAACAACCCGTTGCGATCATCAAGCCAATAGTTGTCGATGATCGTGCGAATCCACGATTCACGACCACGCACGCGAAGATGGAGGAATCGTTTCGTCAGCGGAAACGCAGGAGAACGCGCGCTTCCAACCAATTGCGCGTCAAGCCGCGCGCTGTCGATCGTGCCGCTCTCAGCCAGCGCAAGCGAGCCATCGTCGTTGAGCGCAAGCAGTGCAGTCGACGCATCAAACGCATGACCCGCACGCGACCACGCGCGACCACCGTCGGTCGCATCATCAATGCGTGTGACGATCGATGCATCGAGCGCACGCGGTTGCGGCGCAACACCAAGCGCGATTGACGCATCATTGAGCGCAGCGCGCGCGTCGTTGGCTAGAGTCGCCGCGCGCGCATCAGTATCAATGAAGCCTTCGACGCGCCGCGTGTTTCGCGCGACACCCGCAAGCGCGTAGAAATCGCGCGCAAGAATCGGATCGAACTTGTGATCATGGCATCGCGCGCATGCAATGCTCAAGCCAAAGAGCGAACGACCAACGACATCAACTGCGCCCGCGATGCGATCAGCTTCATCTTGACGCACATCAACTGGCGCGTGCGTCGCAGGTCCAAGAAACCACCACGCAGTTGCGAGAGGCGCAGCGTTTGCGAGACCCATCGACGCGCGCGGTTCAAGTAAATCGCCCGCGAGATGCTCCGCGACGAAACGCGCAGGAGGCACATCGCGATTGAGCGCGTCGATCACATACTCGCGATAGCGCCACGCGGAAGGAATGTCGTAATCAAACTCATGCGCGAGAGTTTCTGCGTAACGCGCGAGGTCAAGCCAGTGACGGCCCCAACGCTCGCCGAAGGCTTCACTCGCGAGCGAGCGATCTACGAAGGCCGCGAAGTTCGCGTCACTGGGATCGGCTGCAAACGCCTTGATTTCCGCTTCACTAGGAGGAAGACCGCGCAGATCAAACGAAGCGCGACGCATGAGCGATGTCGCATCGACATCAATCGGTGGAGCGACGGTGCTCGTGATGCTCACCGCTTCTTGCGTGGCTAACACGAAGCGATCAATGTCACTGCGGCACCACGCATCACCTCGCACGGTTGGGACAGTCGGCTGCGTCATCGGTGAGAACGCCCACGGCGCCGTGTACTCGGCACCGCTCTCAATCCAACGCGCGATTGATGCGATCTCCGCAGGCGTCACAGGTTCGCGACCGTCTGGCGGCATGCGTTCTTCAGAATCTGCATGCGCCACGCGTGCAAGAAGCGCACTTGCAGACGCATCACCAGGAACGATCGCGCGAATGCCAGACTTCAACTCTGCCGTCGCGCCTTCGAAGGTATCAAGCCGAAGCCCCGCCTTGCGCGCATCAGCATCAGGACCATGGCACGCGAAGCAACGCGCGACAAGCACAGGTCGAACCTCACGCGCGAAATCAACGCGCGCCGCTGCAACCGCTGCACTTGACGAGCTCGCGTTCGCACTCGACGCAGCAAGCCCGACGCACAACAGATGAGACGCGAATGACATGGCTGCAGTATGAACGACAATCGCGCGCGAGGCGTTGCGAAAATGCGCGGTTCGGCAAGAACGAACTCAGCGATCATTCGCGGCGCTGCGGTTTCCCTAGAGCGCCTCGGCCAACAACGCCCGCATCGCGCCGTACGCACGATTCGCAATGATTTCCCGATAAAACATGCCGTTCGCGTGGTCGTGCGCGTGCGGATTTGTGAAAGCGTGGCTCGTGGCGCCATACGCGACCACCTGCCAATCGGCGTTGGCGGCGGTCAGTTCATTTTCGAAGGCGGTGAGCGCATCAGGCTTTGCCATCGGGTCGTCGTATCCATGAAGCGCGAGCACTTTCGATTTGATCGACTGCTGCTCGCCGAGATTTGGAGGCGTGAAGAGACCGTGAAAGGCGATCGCCGCGCGCAGACCCGCAGCGTTGGCGCGCGCGAGGTCGAGCGCGCAGAGACCGCCGAAACAGAAACCGATAGCGCCGAGGCGTTCAGGATCGGCGAGTTCGAATGCGCGCGCGGCGTCGATGGCCGCGAGGAGACGAGTGCGCAACGCGGCGCGGTCGTTCATCCATGGCGTCATGAGCGCGGAGTTTGCTTCGGGCGAATCACCACGGAAACCCTTGCCATAGACATCGATCGCGAAACCGATGTAGCCGAGTTCCGCAAGCATGTGCGCACGCGCGCGCGCGAAGTCGTCCTGACCAGCCCATGCGTGAGCGACGAGCACAACGGGGAGCCGCGATGTGGTGAGATCCTGCCGCGCAGCGTTGAGGCTGTCGGGAAGCGCGAGGTAGCCTTCGAGTTCAACTGCGCCATCAAAGTAGGTGAAGAGGCCTGTCTGCATGGGAGTTGACATGGCGCGAGTTTACTCAAGAACGGTGGGCGCGAAAATAAATCGAGAATTGTTGCGGAGGAATGTAGTGTCGAAACGTTGCATGCAAATCGTCGGTTAGGTTTGGTGCGCCGACATTGGGTCGGAGGTTCAAGGGAAGTTTGAAGGAGTGTTCCGATGAAACAGGGATTGAAGCGATCAGCGATCGCGCGGTTGTTGCATGGAGTGGACGGAAGTATGGATGGAAGAACCGGCGTCGCACGAGCGCGCGGAGTGACTGAAAACAGCAGGTTTCAGAGGTGTTTCGATGGTCGAACGCGAAAGGCGCGCGTTGGCCAGCAGCCTGTGAGCGTTGACCAGCATTCGGTGCGCGTTGGCCTGCAGGCGGTGCGCGTTGGCCAGCAGGCGATGCGCGTTGGCCAGCAGGCCGCGCCCTTGCCACAGAGTGTCGCGTCGCGACGGTGGTACATGCTGCTCTTTGCCGTGCTGGTGAGCGCGTCATGCGTCGTGCATAGTGCTCGCGCGTCAGGGCCGTTGAACGGGGCGTTGAACGCTTCGATTCACGCGGCGCTGTTGATGCAGGGAATTCCTGTCATCACGCCGTCGGCGCTAGCGGCACCGCTCTCGCGCGAACAGCGTCGCTACGGTGAGGCGGTGGCGGCGGCAGGTGCGCTTGTTGCAGTCGGTGCGCCGACGGATGGCGATGACGCGCTGTCTGCGGGGCGCGTGACTGCGCTGCGTGTGAAGTCAGGTGCGAGCGGCGAACTCACGCTTGTCACGAGCGCTGAGTTCACGACCCCGTTTGGAAATGGCGGTGAAGGCGACCACTTTGGTGCTTCGCTGGCGATGAGTCGATTTCGCTGCGAACACTCGCACGATGCATGCCGAACGACATTGCTCGCGATTGGAGCTGATCGCGCGACTGCGCCGAACACTCCTAACGGAGCCATCGCGTTCTGCGGCACTGTCGAAATCTATCGAACAACTTCTGCGGAGGGTTCTGAGGAAGGCGCGAGCGAGTGGATTCATGAAGCAAGCATCTCAAGCATGCCTCGCGACGCCGTGGAAGAAGGCAACAACAGCGAGTTTGGCGGGGTTTCTGGCCCAGAATCGGGTGCAGAGTTTGGTGCCGCGCTCGCGTTCACGCATGGCGTCGACACATTGCTCGCGATCGGTGCGCCTCGTCGCGACATTGAAGGGAAGTTTGACGCGGGGCAAGTCGAGATCTTTCGCCGCGATCGGCGCGTTGGAATTGACGACCCGATGCTGGCGGCGAGTGACGGATCCGTGCTGGCGACTGGAGGACCGTTCGAACCGAACTGGTCGGTGGGCGACGGCGCACGCGATCAGCGACGCGCATTCGCGTCGCCGTGGGTGAGCATCGCTGCCATCCACGCGCCGTCGGTGCAAGCAAGCTCGTGGTTTGGTCGTGCCATCGCGCTCAATGACGAGTGGTTGATTGTGGGCGCGCCAGGGGAAGACTACTTCGGCGAAGTCGAGTCCAGCGCTGATGACATCAATTCGTGCGGCGCGGTGCATGTCTATCGACACACTGGCGACGCATTCGAATTCGTGCGAACACTGCTCGCGCCGAAACCGACGCACGCCATGTGGTTTGGTTCGGCACTCGCGCTCGAAGGAAACACGCTCGCGATTGGTGCGCCCAACGCGACCCAGAGCGACACGCACTCAGGCGCAGTCTTTCTCGTCGATCTCGCGCTGATGGAGGAAGCACCGAAACGAATCGACTGCCCACAACTCGCAGACGGCTCTGGCTTCGGACAATCGCTCGCCATGCTCGAAGGCACGCTGCTCATCGGCGCGACGGGAATCGCTGGTGTAGAGACGACTGGTGTACTCATCGAGGGCGTTGGATCATGTTGGCTCTATGACGTGAGTGCCGAGCGTTGGCTCGCAGAGCTTGCGGCGCCGAGCGCGCATCCGATGGCGCTCTTTGGAAGTAGTTGTGCGCTGTTGAGCGCGAGCTCGATCAGCTCCACAGAAACAAATGTGGACGGCGTGATCTCAATCGCTGGTCATCTCTACACCGAGGAGGAAGCAGTTGCACCCAGCCCAGGTGCCGCGTTCTATCGCTCGCCATAGCGGAGCCGTGCGCGACTCACGGATCACGCGGGTGCGTACCACTTGTTCAGCACGCGCTGCCAATCCGCAACCGTGTCGACCTCGATGTAATCACGCTTGACCTCATCGCCTTGCGGATGATGGGCTGCAAACTTGATCCCGAACTTGCGCATGCGTCGACCGCCCGCAGCTTCACCATGCAATTGCATCGCAAGCTCGAAGTGCGATTCAAGCGCGTGTCGTTGCTCGGCGAGTGTGGGAAGCCGCGCGGTCTCACCGCGCATGAGCGCTCGAGCTTGCGTGAAGATCCACGGGTTTCCGATGCAGCCCCGTGCGACAGAAACACCGTGCACGCCAGTGAATTCATGCATGCGGAAGATGTCGTCGACGGTCCAAATGTCGCCGGAGCCAAAGATCACCCGATCAGGATGACGAGCGACTAACTCTCGGAGGAACTCCCACTTTCCAGGCCCAAGATACTTCTGTTCCACGGTGCGGCAGTGCACCACCGCCCATGCATAACCAAGTTCGTAGGTTGCCGCGAAGATCTGCTCAAAGTGCGCGCTCATCTCAGGCGTGTCGTCGTAGGCGCGGCGGAGTTTCACCGTGCACGGAATCTCCGGCGGAACTACCGCGCGAACCGCTCGCAATATCTCAATCGCGTCAACAGGATGAGCGAGGAAGTGCCCACCTCGATTCGACTTCTTGATCTTCTTCACCGGGCACGCAAGGTTCACATCAATGACGTCATAGTTCATCGTCACAAGCAACTCACTCGCGCGCGCCATCTCGTCAGGATGCGTGCCCATCACCTGTCCAGCAATCGGATGGTCATCGAGGCCAGCCGCAATGTTGTCCTCGATCTCGCCCATGCCGCACTCTGTGGCGAGTAGATCGGGGTCTTCCTTGCGTCGACCTTTGCCGCCGTTGATGAGCGTGCGATCGAGCAGCGCCTCGGTCACGCAAAATGGCGCACCATGTCGGCGCGCCACGAGACGCATCGCGCCGTCTGAGTAGCCAGCGAGTCCTGCTTGAAAGAACGGCGCGTCGAAGCCGCGGATCGTTGCGGGAATCCGTGGATCAATTGTCCAAGTGCGTGCGATCTCCGCAACCGTGCGCGTGATCGGGTAGTTCGGAAGGCCAGATGGAGACAACTCAACAGACATCGGGTCGAGAATAGTCGATCTGGACCAGATTCAATGGAGCTACGAGCGTGACCGTCCGTCGGGTGCCGCGATCCTTCTCAACGAAGGTCGTGTCGTCGACAGATTTTTCATGAGCTCAATCGATGAACTCTGTGCTCAGACCACTCAGCTCAGCGACGCCGACGCGACGAAAGTCCCGCGAGTGCCAGTAGCGCGATCGCTCCTGGTGCTGGAATCGGTGGCAAGGCCAGTTGGTCTTGCGCGCTTGCATTCGCCCAGCCGTACACGCCTGATGTCATGAATCCACCGACACCGAGTGACGAGTGGATCGCGTCGTACCACGCAGTTTCGCCAGTCGATGGTGCCGAGCGGAACGCGCCTACTGAGAGGGACATCTCGCTCACGATGCCGGTCGCGCTCGATGCGAAGAAGTTCTCGTGGGCAATCTCCCAGACGGCGAGCTGGAACGCAGAGACTTTGCGTTGCGATCAGCAATATCGCCAATGATGAGGCCCGTGACTGGATCGATCCATCGCGCGAACATGTCGCTGATGACGCTCGCTCTGAGCGCGCCCATTGGTCCGGGATTTCCATTCGACGGAACAGCTTCCGCGGCGACTTCGTCCCAGACATAGGTACTGCCGACGCTCACGCCTTGGTAGAGCTCAACGCACCACGAAAGCACTTCGGCTCCACTATCAGTGCGCGTGAAGTCGTGTTGAAACGCTCTGATAGACCACATCGTGACACTCGCGCTGGAATCCCAGGCGAGAGCCGAGTTGTAGCCACAGCTCACATATGAGCCTGCGGAATATCCGTCGAGCGTTGCCGAAAATGATGCGTTTGCCGCGCAGGCCGTAAAGCCACACGCAGCAACCGCGAGCGCCGCTTGGGCGCTCACCACGGTGATTCGATTGTGCATTGTCCCTCTTAATCTCCAACCTTCAGACGGTACGACCGCCTGCCCAGGTTTCTCCATCGAGAGACTACTGCAAGATCTGCGCTTTCCAAATTGTTGTGCAGATTTACATGAAGATTTGTGGGTCGCGGCGGCCAGAGCTCCGTCGGAACCACTCACGCAGCTGAAAATCGTGTTCTATGGGCGCTTCGCAACCCTCAAGAGCCAATGCTCCCCGATCAACCCTTCTCAAACGCTGATCTCACGGCTTCCAACGGGCGGCGCCGATGCACGCGAAAATGTGAACAATCCACCCAAGTGTGCCAAACGAGATGAACCACACCACCGATGCCATCACAAACCAGATGATTGCGGGCAGCACTCGACCTTGCGTCAGCTGCCCCAGTCCAGGAATCAGCAGACTCAACAGAGCCGCGATCACATTTCCAGCACTTCCTCGTCGATCAGTCATCACGATGCCTCCTCGTTTGCGCCCCAGGACTCAAGAATTTGCGACTGCATCGGCGACTGCGCGCAGTCGATGTGCACCATGAAAAATCCGCCGCGATGCTTGCAGACATTCGGCCACATCACCGCGCGATCAGTTTCTGGAATTGGAAGATTCACGATGTCCTCGACGCGGTGCCACTCAAGTCGACCTTCATCGAACTCCGAATGCGGGATCTCGCTTGGATCAATCGGTCGAAGCGCTTCGAAGAGGAAGATCAACCAGTGTCGCTCGCCTTCATACGCGCGCTCGCTCACGATCGAGATGAGTTTGATCTCGTCATACTTCAATTCAACCGATGCTTCTTCGCGGATCTCGCGCAGCGCGCATTCGTGCGGACCTTCGCCGCGCGCGGCCTCGAGCTTGCCACCAATGGGTGAGTACATGTCGCGATTCGGCGGCTTTCGTCGATGCAACAGCAACAATCGACCCTGCGTGTCATAGAGGTAACACAGCACCGCAATCTTGTACGGCAGCGTGCGAACATCGTGCGTCTCCTGTCGCGATGAAGTCACGCTGCTCACGCTCGCACAACCGTCTCGAGCTTCGCCATTCCGAAGTTGGCCAGAATCTCGCCGATGCGCACGACCGCGTCCTTCGATGCTTCAACCAGCGGAAGTCGCACCGCGCCGGTGTCACGACCGAGCAACTTCATCGCGGCCTTCAGCGGCACGGGATTCACATCGAGCGACAAAAGACCCTTTGCCAAAGGGAAAATCTCGCGATGAATCTCTTGCGCGTCATCAAAGCGATTCCCAAGAAACGCATCGCACAACGCTTGCACGCGCGACGGAAGCAAGTTCGACACCACGCTCACCACGCCAGCACTTCCGCAACCCGCAAACGAAAGCGTGAGCGAATCATCGCCCGACAGAATCGTGATGTCACAGCGCTGACGAATCTCGCTGGCCGAATCCATCGAGCCAGTCGCTTCTTTGATGGCAACGATGTTCGGATGACGCGCGAGTCGCGCAACGGTGTCCGGGTTGATCGCAACTCCGCAACGACCTGGAATGTTGTAGAGCATGATCGGCAGCGGAGCGGAATCGGCCACGGTCATGAAGTGTCGATAGAGCCCTTCTTGCGAGGGCTTGTTGTAATAAGGGCTCACTTGCAACGCGGCATCGGCGCCAAGTTCAAACGCGAGCTTCTGCAGTTCAACTGCGTGACGCGTGCAATTCGATCCTGCTCCCGCAAGCACCTGCAATCCACGCGGTTTCCCGCAGGCAACAGCAGTTTCGATGACAAGACGATGCTCGTCTTCTTCAAGTGTTGGTGATTCACCCGTGGTGCCGCACGCGACGATGCCGCGCACGCCACCATCTGCTTGAAATGCGATTTGTTCAGCAAGACGCGCTTCGTCAACAGCAATGCCGTCGGTCGTGAATGGCGTAACGATGGCGGTGTAGCAGCCTCGAAATTCGATCATGAGGCGAGTGTAACGCGAAGCCGCGATGTTTCGCGCGTCACATCGCGCTCTTCATCTCCGCGACCGCCGTGCGCAGCCCAACGAAGATCGCGCGCGAGACAATCGCGTGGCCAATGTGCAACTCGCGCAACCCAGAAATCTGCGCAATCGCGCCGACATTCATCGTGTTCAGCGCGTGCCCCGCATTCGCGCGCATCCCCTCCGCTTCAATCGCGACCGCAGCGTTGCACACCTTGGCAAACTCCGCGACGGTCCGAGCGTCGCTTGGTCCAAAGTCATGGTGGGCATGGGCATACGGCCCCGTGTGGATCTCGCAGTAGTCGAAGCCAGCGCGCGCGGCCGCCGCGATTTGCATCGGATCGGCGTTGATGAAGGCGCTCACTGCAATACCCGCGCCTTGCAGACGCTTCACCGCCTCGCGAATACGCGCGACTTGCGATGCAACATCGAGCCCGCCTTCCGTCGTGACTTCTGTGCGCTTCTCTGGCACGAACATCGCCAAGTGCGGCTTCAAGCCAATGGCGATTGCAACCATCTCATCCGTCGCAGCCATCTCAAGATTGAGTCTGGTCCGCACAACTGCTTTGATTCGCGGCAAATCCGCATCGCCAATGTGTCGTCGATCTTCGCGCAAATGCACGGTGATCCCATCGGCGCCGCCCGCTTCGGCTTCGATCGCTGCGAGCGCGGGATCGGGCTCAAAGGTTCGACGCGCTTGGCGAACGGTCGCGACATGATCGATGTTGACGCAAAGTTCAGGCATGAGAATCAACCGATGAGATTCAGGGTATGAGATTCGAGGCATGAGAATCAGGGCAAGTCTCCGCGGACTCCAACCGGCAACAGCATACGCGCGAGCGGTATACTCGCCGCGCTTTGCAACACTTCAATGAACGACTCGCGAATCTGCGCAATGACATCGTCGCCCAAGGTGACCGCGTCCTCGACATCACGCTGAAAGCGGTAGAAAGTTACTTCGATGGCGACTGCGCAAAGGCGCGAGCGGTCGTCGCCGCCGATGAAGCGGTCGATCACGCTGATGTCGATATTGAACGCGCGTCAATCCCCTTACTTGGCATGGGCATGACCGACGAGAAGTCGATTCGCTCCGTGCTCACGATCGTCAAGGTCAACAACGAACTCGAGCGCGTCGCCGATTGCGCCGTTGATATCGCTGAAGCGGTGCTGTCCGATGTCGCACTTCCCGCGCGCATTCCCGATGTCTTTCGCGTGATGGCAAACTCCGTCATCGGCATGCTGCGCGATTCAAACCGCGCGCTTGCTGCGGGCAATGTGAACCTCGCGCAACAAGTGTTGCTCTTCGACGACACAGTTGCGAAATTCAAGCAGGAACTCATGCGCACCGCGCAAGAGCAAGTCGCTGCAGGCGCGTTGCCCGTTGATTATGCGTTTCGATTGCTCACCATCACGAAGTCGATTGAGCGCATCGCGGATCACTGCACGAATATCTGCGAGCAGGTGATCTATCTGCACAGCGGACTCATCGTGCGACATCGACCTGAAGGTTGGTCGAAGCCGCTGCCGCCTGCGCCGTAACTCGCGCGTATTCCCTCATTTCTCCCTCGCAATCACACTTGAATTTCCAACATGGATACTGAATCACGCGTCACTCAAGCACTCGCGCACCATGGTCAGTCTCATGTGCTGCGTCATGCGCACACGCTCACTCCAGCTGCGCGCACAACGCTCTTTGCGCAACTTGCTGAAATCGATCTCGCACTCATTGCAAGGCTTGCCCACGGCGGCGAAGACGCGGCGATTGATTTCGCAACGCTGAAGCCCGCGCCGTATTTTCATCTCGGCGCCGACACAACCAACGCACGCGCCCACGGCGAATCGCTTCTTCGCGCAGGACAAGTTGCTGCGTTCACCGTCGCAGGCGGACAAGGCACTCGCCTCGGTTGGAAGGGTCCGAAAGGAACCTACCCGTCAACCGTCGTCACTGGTAAGCCGCTCTTCCGCGTGTTCGCTGAGCAAATCACCGCTGCCGAGAAGCGTTGGAGTTGCGCGATTCCTTGGTACATCATGACGAGCCCGCTCAATGATCGCGACACGCTCGCATTCTTCAAAGACAACAACTGGTTTGGTCGAAATCCCGCCGATACCTTTTTGTTTCCGCAAGGCACGATGCCGTCCGTTAGTTTTGACGGCAAACTCATGCTTGAAACTCCGAGTTCGCTTGCGGTCAATCCCGATGGTCACGGCGGCGCGATTCGCGCGCTCGCCTCAAGCGGCGCACTTGAAGACATGGCCGCGCGCGGCATTCGTCATCTCTCGTACTTCCAAGTTGACAACCCGCTGAACAAAGTGGTTGATCCAGTCTTCCTCGGTTTGCACGCGAGTTCGAGCGGCTCGTCCGCAGAGATGTCGAGCAAGATGGTGCGCAAGCGCGACGCGGAAGAGAAGGTCGGCGTGTTCTGCGAAAGCGCAGGCAAGACTGTCGTCGTCGAATACAGCGACATGCCCGCGCATCTCACCACCGCGCTCGACACAGACGGCGCGTTGCGTTTCTGCGCTGGTTCGATCGCAATTCACGCGATCTCCATTGAGTTCATGATGCGACTCACCACTGGCACGGGCGACGGCGCGTTCGCGCTCCCCTTCCATCGCGCGAAGAAAAAAGTTCCGTATTGGTGCGACTTGCAGCACCTCACGCACGAGCCCAATGAACCCAATGCAACGAAGTTCGAAGCGTTTGTCTTCGATGCTCTCGCACTCGCTCGCACAAGTCTTGTGATGGAAGCCGCGCGCGTTGAAGAGTTCGCGCCGATTAAAAACGCATCAGGCAACGACAGCCCTGCGTCGAGCCATCAGATCCAATCAAATCGCAACGCAAACTGGCTCGAGCAATTCGGCGTGAAAGTCGCGCGTCGTCCCAACGGTGACGCAGATGCGCGCATCGAAATTAGCGCGGAAACAGCGCTCGAAGCTGATGATCTCGCTGACGTCTCACTTCCTCGAGAAATCAGCGCGGGCCAAGAAATCGTGCTCTAACTCAACGCGCGCTCAGCCAGGACATGCTCCCCACATCGCGAGCACCATCGAGACATCCGCTCCGTTGATCAGGCCATCGTGCGTCGCGTCGGCCTCACCAAAGGCATTCACGGGTCCACCCCAACGGGAGAGCACAAGACTGAGATCCTCGCAGTCCACGACGCCATCCTTGAGGACATCACCGTGGCACTCGCACACAGTCACGGGAACGGTCCCGCTTTCGAGCACGCGATACGGACCACTCACATTGTTCGCAAAGTTGTTGCAGATGTTCGCGCCGGCCGAGAGCACGCAACTCGTCATCTGTCCGTTCACTCGCAGACCTGCAGCGCCCGTGAACTTCACCTCACCCGAGTGATTGCCCGTGATAGTGCCGCCGATGATCTTCAGAATCCCTCGATTGAACTTCGGGCTTTCAAAGAAATCGATCGCGCTTCCTGACTCTATGGCCGTGTTGTCGCTCACGGTGCAGCCGCTGAGCGTCACGATGCCGCCGAC
>QWPU01000003.1 GCA_003671065.1 Planctomycetota bacterium
CTTCACCCCACGCTCCCCGCTTCGCTCGCTTCTCACGATTCGCAGTTGACGCACCGATCGTGATTGGACTGACCACGGGCGCGATGGTGCTCGCGCACTGGCCACCTGCAGCCCCCACTGGATCAGGCGTTGCGATGTTGTGGAGTATGTGGCTCATCGCGTGCATTCTCGCGTGCTCGTTTCGGGCGATGACGCATGCGGATGCGCTTGCTGAAAAATTCGGTGAGCCACTCGGCACGCTCATTCTCACCATCAGCGCGATCACGATCGAAGTGGCCGCGGTCTGCGCAATCATGCTCGGTTCAGATGGCGACACGACTGTTGCACGCGACACCATGTTTGCGGTCATCATGGTGATTCTCAATCTGCTCATCGGTGGCGCGATGCTGATCGGCGGACTTCGGCGCTCGGAACAAGAGTTCAATCCGCAATCGGCGGGTTCGTATCTTCCGCTCATCGTCGCGCTCGTCACCATCACGCTGGTGTTGCCGCGACTGACGACGAGTGAGCAAGGTGGATGGATGAGTGCTCCGATGGAATTCTTCGTCGGCGTCGCTTCGCTGGGAATCTACGGCGTGTTTCTGTGGATGCAGACGACGCGCCATCGCGAGTTCTTCGCCAATCACGGTAAGACCGAGCGCGAGAGCTCGGATCTTCGTGAGGCGATCAGCGCGCATGATCCTTCGCTCGCAGTGCACCACGAGCTTCCAACATGGCTCTCAACCGTGCTGCTCATCGCCGCGCTTGTGGCAGTCGTGATGATCGCTGAGGGTCTCGCTGGTCGAGTCAACACCCTGCTTGCGACCTTCTACATTCCAAAGGCCATCGGCGGCGTGTTCATCGCGGTCCTCGTGCTTGCGCCTGAAGGGTTTGCCGCGTTGCGCGCGAGTGGTCGCGACGACATGCAGCGAGCGATCAACATTCTGCTCGGAAGCGCCGTCGCCACCATTGGTCTGACGGTTCCTGCAGTGATGGTGATTCGCTGGATCACGGGCGTTTCGCCTGAACTTGGACTCGAACCACCGTTCATCGCGCTGCTTGCGGCGACTGTCATCGTGGCTTCGATCAATCTCGTTCGCGGAAAGGTGAACGCGATGCAAGGCTTCGTGCACCTCCTGCTGTTTCTTGCATGGATCATCACGATTCTTGATCAAGGTGCAGTGCCGATGAGCGACTCCTAACTAGAAGCGACGAGTGAGCGTGACGAGGAGTCGCGATCAGAGTTTCGTACACTTCGCGAATGCTCTCATTCGCTTGCTCTTCTGCGTTCGTGCTCGCTCTCAACTTCGCGCAGCCGAATCCGTCGTATCCGCCAGCAGTCACCTCGGCTCTCGCACGCAGTGGTGCAAACGCCGCGCAGATTGAACGCGCACTCACTGAAGCGCCTGCGAAAGAACTTCCTTCGATGGAATGGCTTGTGTCGCACATGCCGCCCTCGGATCTCACGACGCTCGACGCAACATTTCTGCTGACGCATGTGCATGACGCGTTCACTGCGTGGACCAGCGCACCGTGGCACGCGTACATCGATGAAGCGATCTACTGCGAAGCGATTCTTCCCTACGCAAGCACGAGTGAGAAGCGCGAACTCTGGATGTCGTCGCTGCGCGAAAAATGTCTACCGATGATTGCGGGCGCAACGGCTCCCGAGCAAGCCGCGGTGTTGCTCAATCAGAAGATCTTCACTGCGTTCAAAGTGCAGTATTCCACCAAGCGCGCGCGCGCGGATCAATCGCCGAGCGAGTCGATGAGTTCGGGTCTTGCGTCGTGCACGGGGCTTTCGATTCTGCTCATCGATGCGTGCCGATCCGTGGGAATTCCCGCGCGATTTGTGGGTGTTCCGATGTGGACCGATGGCAGCGGCAATCACTCGTGGGTTGAAATCTACGACGGATCGTCGTGGCATTACACAGGCGCTGCGGAACCGACAGGCGATGCACTTGATCAAGGATGGTTTAGCGCTCGCGCGGCCGGACAAAATCGCACGAAGCCTGAGTACGCGATTTACGCAACAACATGGCGCGACACAGGCGTGGTGTTTCCGATGGTGTTTGATTCCACGCGTGCGACGACGAACGCGATTGATGTGACGGATCGCTACCTCGGCAAAGCACCGGCGATTCCTGCGGGTTACACGCTTGTTTCCCTTGATGTACGCGAAGGCAACACTGTGACGAGCCCGCGCGTCGAACGCGTGGTGCGATGCATAGATGCGAATGGAACTGAACTCGCCCGCGGCTCATCGAAGAGCGAACGCTTCGACACCAACGATCACCTCGAATTGCCGCTTCCGATTGGTCAACCAATCACGATTATGCTTGATCCGCCAGTGGATGGAAGCGAAACCACGCTCACGCTGTCAGCGAACGGCCTCATCTCGACCATGCTGTTTGTTCCTGCTCGCGTCCAAGCAGGTGAGGACGACAAAGACAACAAGGACGCAATCGCCGAACAAAAAACTCGCGCGCGTCCCATCACTGCGCGGGTCAGCGAGTTCCTGGAAAAAGGCAGCGTGCGCGGGATCTCCAAAGAATTCTTCGCCACCGAAGCACTCACCAAAGTGCAGTGCGAAAAACTCGAACCAAAACTCGTGAGTGACTATCTGAGGGAACTCACGAAGGAGAACAAAGCAGAGTTCGATTCGAAGATCCTCGAAGCCAGTGGCGCGAAGATGCCCTTCTGGTACGCGGTCTATGGCGACAAGCCAAAATCAGGACGCAGTCTCTACATCTCCATGCACGGCGGCGGTGGCGCGCCTGCGCAAGTGAATGACGGTCAATGGGAGAATCAGAAGAAGCTCTACACCCCAAAGGAAGGCGTGTACTGCGCGCCGCGTGCGCCGACTGATACTTGGAATCTGTGGCATCAAGGTCACATCGATCCGCTGTTTGCGAAACTCATCGTCGACATGATGCTCTTTGAAAGCGTTGATCCCAATCGCGTCTACATCATGGGCTACAGCGCTGGTGGCGATGGCGTCTATCAACTCGCGCCGCGCATGGCCGACTACCTCGCGGCCGCCGCGATGATGGCGGGTCATCCCAACGAGACGAAGCCTGATGGACTTCGCAATCTTCCCTTCACGCTCCACATGGGTGGCGAAGACAAGTCATTCGATCGCAACCAGATCGGACGCAACTGGAAAGTTTTGCTCGACGAATTGAGCGCAAAGGATGTTGGCGGATACCCGCATGAAGTCGTGATCCACGAAGGCAAAGGCCACTGGATGGATCGCGAAGACGCGGTCGCCGTACCATGGATGGCGAGATACACGCGAAATCTTCGACCAACAAAGGTGATTTGGCTGCAAGACGATGTGACGAGCCCGCGCTTCTATTGGCTCATGAACCCAGCACCCAAGGGTGGCCAGCGCGTCGAAGTTGTACGCGAAGGACAAGTGATCACGATTGTGGAGTCCACTGATATCGAAACGCTTGTCATTCGTCTTGACGATTCGATGCTGGATCTCTCAAAGCCCGTGGTTGTGAAGGCGCTCCTGAAAGCGGCCGTGGAGGGAGACCCCTCGCAGAACGCGGTCGTGTTGTTCGAAGGCATCGCGCCGCGAACGCTCAGCACCATGGCACGAACACTCATCGAGCGAAGCGATGCGACTGGCATCTTCACCGCCGAAATCACCGTGAAACTGCCAACAGCCGCACCCGCGCCTCAACCGTAAACCGTATTCTGCGGCGAATGAATCGCCGACTCGTCACCTCCCGCCTGTGCGCAGGAATCATCAGCGCCATCGCGCTGCTCACTACGCACAGGTGGACCGAACACGGCGCGCTCGACGATGTTCTCGGCGCCACAGGCCTCCTCCTGCTCCTCGTCGCGTGCATCGGTCGCATCTGGTGCGCGTCATATGTCGCCGGTCGCAAAGATCGTGAGCTCGTCGACAAAGGCCCGTTCTCGATTACGCGCAATCCACTCTACTTCTTCAGCTTCTTCGGCTTCATCGGCGCGGGCCTGAGTTTCGAGAGCTTCACCATGGCTCTCATCTTCGGCGGCCTCTTCCTCGCCACGCACTGGCCGACGATTTTGTACGAAGAAGGCAAGTTGCGCGAGATCTTCGGCGCGCCCTACGACGCGTATTGCGCGCGCGTGCCCCGCTTCATTCCGCGGCTTTCGTTGTTTGAAGCTTCCGAAGTCACGACGCTCCGCACCAAGGCGTTCACCCGCACGCTGGTCGAAGGTGGTTGCATTCCTCTGGTGTATCTCGGCGCGCAAATCGTTGAGCAGGCGCACACAGAAAAATGGCTACCCGTGTTGTTCACGCTTCCGTAATCGCACGCGCTGCTGCGTTACTTCTCTAACTTCGTACTTGAGTCAGCACCCGGGGTCGATGTTGACGGAGTCGATGTTGACGGGCTCGCCGCCTTTGCCTGCGCGTTGATGTACTTCGCTGCTGCATCTGCTTGCGGACCATCGAGAAGTCCCGCAGCTCTCGCCTGCGCGAGTGCGTCACTCGGCGCCATACCTTTGCTGCGCGCGAGATAACTCCCCCACACCATGCCGCATGTTGACGACGCGCCGCACTGCATGAGCGTGGGATCAGTCGATGCGTCAACTTCTCGCGCGAAGCGATCGATGTATGCGTCGCTCAATGTGTCAGCGCTTACTGGCATTTCAATGAGCGTGATGCCGACACTCTTCGCAACTGCGCGTGGGTCGTATCCCCGCGCTTGCACCAGCGCGTCAGCTGGGCGCAACATAATGATCTTCTTCACGCCACGCGCCGCGAGCGCGCGCAATCCCGCTTCGCTTGGCCAACCTGAGAAGTACATGCGTCCATCGGAGAAGAGATTGTTGAATTCTGCAGCGAGCGCTGGAGTTTCCACGCGCGTGATCGGATTCATGATGATGGGCGTCGGCGCGGTGGCCACAAGATCCATGCTCGCGGGTTCACTCAGCACTGCGCGGCCTGTGCCTGGATCAATCGGCGTTGGGCCTTTGGCGGCAGGCGCCTTCGGCGCGCAGGCCGTCAAGCAAGAGGCAACACAGAGGGCAATAGCGAAGACTCGATGGGACATGACCCTTCCATCGGCACGATAGCGCCGCGCTCTTTCAATCCCTTGCAATTCGAGCGCAACACCTCCCCGCACAGGGCATTTACAGTGGCATCATGACGCTTCTCATCGCGCTTCGCAGGCATGGTGCGAAGCACTCGAGCCGTGCACTGCCTTGGATCAGCGGATGCGAAGTCGTCGCGCTTGAAAGCCTGTGCGCCAGTTTGCCCGCTTGCAATGTTGTGTGCAATGTCGCGTGCAGTGTCGCGTGCAATGTTGTGTTCTATGCCAGCGATCTCTACTACGCCGATCTCGCGGATGGCTGCGGACTTCTGGCAGAAATCGCGCTCGGTCGTTGGCCTGTGTCGAGCGGCGCGGTCGTGAGCATTGGCGGCGTCAGCGGAAGTCAACCTTGCGCGTCTATGTTGAACGCGAACATCTCGCCGACCTCACGCCGAGTGACTCGTGGTATCCGCCGAGCATCTACTTTCAGCCAATGAAATTCATCATGCTCGGTGACCCAACCACGCGCGTGCGGTAGTCTGCGCGGCTCCTCACTTCCCGCCGCATGCACGCTCACGCTTCAGTTCCTCCCGCAGCCAACGCGCGCCCGATTTTTATACTCGGCGCCGGCGCGATTGTGCGTGATGCGCATCTACCCGCGTATGAACTGGGCGCGCTTGAAGTCGGTGGCTTCTTCGATCTCGATCACGCGCGAGCGCAAGAGATGGCCGCGAAATGCGCAGGCGCGCGCGCGTTTGATTCACTGCCTGCGTTCACAGCCGCGTGCACTGCCGCCCATGGCATCTACGACATCGCGCTTCCGCCAAGTGCGCTCGCAGAAGTTCTTGCCGCGCTTCCAACCGGAAGCATTGCGCTCTTGCAGAAGCCGCTTGGTCACTCACTCGCGCACGCGAGCGAACTCATGCGCGTTGCGCAGTCGCGCGACATCCGCGGCGCAGTGAATTTTCAGCTCCGTCACGCGCCTGCTGTTGTCGCACTGCGCGCACTCCTCGACTCCAACGCAATCGGCACGCCCATCGACTTCGAAGCGCGCGTCGTCTGCACCATGCCGTGGGAGTCGTGGAAGTTTCTCGAAGGCATGCCTCGCATGGAGATCACCATGCATTCGATTCACTACCTTGACCTTGCGCGCGCGCTGTTTGGCGAGCCCGAGCGCGTGTGGTCAGCGATTGCGAAGCATCCGAATTCACCGAAGATTGCTGAAGCGCGCTCGACGACGATTCTGAAGTTTGCGAATGAAGCACGCGGCGTGGTGACGACCTATCACCACCACGCGGCACCTCACGGTCACGATGCGTCGCATCTGAAGATCGAAGGCACGCATGGCACTGCGGTGGTTCGCATGGGCGTGAATCTCGACTATCCGCGCGGCCGAGCCGACACGCTCGAGTGGTCAGCCAACGGTGGCGCATGGCAATCGATCGCGCTTGAAGGCAATTGGTTTCCGCACGCGTTTCTCGGCTCAATGCGCGCATTGCAAGCATTCGCAACAGGCGGCACGACAGTTCTCACATCAAACTTCCAAGACGCGTGGCGCACGATGGCGCTGGTCGAAACCTGTTACGCCAGCGCAAGCCACGGTGAAATCGTTCCTGAACCTCCCGCACACTTCTGAGCCTCATGCACACCATCACCTTTACACGCGCGGAGATCGTCGATCTTCGCTTCCCAACTTCCGAAGAGCATCACGGCTCGGACGCGGTGCATGTCGATCCTGACTACTCCGCGGCGTATGTCGTGCTGCATACTGATGCGGGCGTTGCAGGCCACGGCTTTACCTTCACAATCGGTCGCGGAAATGAAATCGTGTGCCAAGCGATTGAATCGCTTTCGTCGCTCGTGATTGGAAAGACTCTCGAGAACATCGCAGCCGATCGCCGCGGCTTCTGGCGCAGCCTCGCGCAAGACTCGCAGTTTCGTTGGCTTGGTCCCGAGAAGGGCGTGATGCAACTCGCGCTCGCCGCACTGGTCAACGCCGTGTGGGATCTCGAAGCGCGCGTAGCCTCCAAGCCACTGTGGAAGTTTCTCGCTGAAATGCCTGCGGAAGAGCTCGTCGCCGCAACAGATCTGCACGGCGTTCGCGATGCCGTTGACGAAGCCGCAATGCTTGCGATGTTGCAGGCCAATGATGCCACGCGGTCCGAACGCATCGCGCGCGTGGAACGCGAGGGCTTTCCTGCGTACACGACGAGTTGCGGCTGGATGGGCTACTCCGATGATGTCGTGCGCGCGCGCTGCCGCGAAGCAATTGCAGAGGGCTTCACGCATTTCAAAATGAAGATCGGGCAATCGATTGACGACGATGTCCGCCGCGCGCGCATCATTCGCGAAGAAATCGGCACTGCACGCGTGCTCATGGTCGATGCGAATCAACGCTTCGATGTGCAGCAAGCGATCGAATGGATCAAGCCACTCGCGCCCTTTGGCATTTGGTGGTTTGAGGAACCTGTGAGTCCTGACGACATCCTCGGTCACGCATTGATCGCGCGCGCGATCGCACCGATCAAAGTCGCAACGGGTGAGCAATGTCAGAATCGCGTGATGTTCAAGCAGTTTCTTGCGTCGGGCGGCATGCAGATCTGTCAGCTCGATAGTTGTCGAGTTGGTGGAGTCAACGACAACCTCGCCATCATGGCGCTCGCGCGTCACTTCAAAGTTCCAGTCTGTCCGCATGCTGGCGGCGTTGGACTTTGTGAACTCGTCGCGCATCTCATCATGGTTGACTACATCCGTTTCAATCCAACGATGGAAGGCCGCGTGTGTGAGTTCGTGGATCATCTTCACGAGCACTTCACCGATCCGTGCGTGATCAAGCACGGCCGCTACCTCGCGCCCACGAAACCTGGATATTCCTGCGAAATCAAGCGCGAATCGCTCGCGGCATTCGCATTTCCAAATGGACCTGAATGGACTCGCCGAGCAACGGCGAAAGGAGTGCACTCATGAGTGATCGACTTTTCGGTAAGCGTGCGTTTGTGACTGCAGCGGCCGCAGGAATTGGTCGTGCGTGTGCTGTGCACTTCGCGCGCGAAGGCGCAGAGGTCATCGCAACTGACATCGACGCGAGCGGTCTCGCGTCACTCGCGGCGGAACATCCGCACATCACCACGCGCTCACTCGACGCGCGCGATTTCGCCGCCATTCGCGCTGCGGCCGCCGAAGCAGGTGACATCGACATCCTTCTCAACGCCGCGGGTTTCGTGCATCAAGGCACGCTGCTTGAGTGCGACGAAAAGTCATGGGACTTCTCATTTGATCTCAATGTGAAGAGCGTGTATCGCATGCTCCACGCGTTTCTTCCACGCATGATTGAACGCAAGCGCGGCAGCGTGATTTCGATCGCAAGCGTTGCGTCGAGCATTCGCGGCGTCCCCAATCGCGCCGCCTACAGCGCCACCAAAGCCGCGCTCATCGGCCTCACCAAAGCAGTCGCCGCAGACACCGTCGCCCACGGCATCCGCGTGAACGCGATCTGCCCAGGCACCGTCGATTCCCCTTCACTCACAGGCAGAATCAACCAAAACGCCGATCCCGCCGCCGCGCGTGCAGGCTTCATCGCGCGCCAGCCCATGGGTCGATTGGGCAGCGTCGATGAGATCGCGCAACTCGCCGTCTACCTCGCCAGCGACGAAGCGAGTTACACGACAGGCGCCATCCATGTGATTGATGGCGGCTGGACGATGTGAGGTCAGAAGCGAATTGCCATGCGTGCAGGCGGGTAAAGGATCGCGACCCTTGGAGTTTGACGAGTTTGGAGTTTGACGAGTTTGGAGTTGGACGAGTTTGGAGTTGGACGAGTTTCGAGTCACCGACTCCGCGCGATCACTGCACCACACCTCGGTTAGTTCCAGCCAATTCTCCAGTTTGCCCATTTGGGGCCCGCGCTAAAGCTCGCGTACATCATGGGAAAGGGCTCGGGATAATCTTTCGGTGCCGCACTTTCGCAGCATGACATGTACAACGCCTCCAACAGATCCCTGAACAAAAGTCCTCCCATGTTCTCAATCGCTGCTCGTTTGAGATATGCCTCCCGCATCGCATCGCCCTCATGGTCCACGCCCTCAGGGTCCAAGCCCTCATGGTCCAAAACATCTTTTTCCTCAAGAAATTCGTTGTATCTGCTGACGGCGTCCACGAGTCCGTTTTGATTGCGCTCGCTCAGAATATGTCGCCAATGGGCCTTCACAATCTCGGGCATTCGGGGCCCAGGTGGAAATGCTCCAAGGTAGTTTCCGGATAAGTCAAGGTGTGATTCCAGTATCCGCATTGTTTCCACGAGGACGGCGCCGCGGAATGACGGATCGATGCGCGACAACAAGGGTTCCTCAAGCAACCCTTGCTCCAACATTCGTCTCAACTCCGCTCGCCATGCTGTCCGAGCCGCTTGCGCATCTCGGCCGAGCGCGTCATCAGCGTTCCAAGCGGCGGTCCAGATTTCAAGCGCCATCATCATCGCGAAATCCGTGATGATCGTCGGTTCGCTTGTGAATTTTCCTTGGGCGCAGAACATGTCCATACGACTCTTCAAGATGTCGCGCATGGTGTCAGTCACTCGACATCCGTTGGGAAATTGTCCGACTAGCACGCGTAGGCGCTTGCTCGCTTCGACAGTGAATGCCTTCTCACACTCTGGCAACCGCTTCACCTCTCGAAGCAACTCATCGAAAACTTGAAGTTGCATCTTCTGCAACCGCGCCTCGGCAGCACCGATCTCACCCGCGTCTACGAGCCAACACGGAGTCCAACAGAGAGATGTGAAGTCAGGACTCCCTCGAGAAATCCGCGCCCCGACCAATCCTTCAAGGCGCGAGAGACCCGCAGCATGCAGTGACGCCGTCATATCCCCCACCACAATGTCGGCTCGCTTGATCTGCCCAGTCACCCTCAACACTGCTTGCCTGGCGTCCATCCATTCAATCCAAGCGATGTAAGGATTCCCATACGGTGGAGCGACCACCACTGGCTGCAACAGCCAGGCGTTCGCCTTCCGCTCGAGCGATGCAGCGATCGCGAGTGCCTCAGCGTCAACCTCGGGGTTTGTTCTCATCGCACGCTGATGACTAAAAACCGCGAGAGCAATTTCGAGACCTTGCTTCGCGCGCCCGTGGAATTCTGCAACCTTTGCGAAAGACCACCATATTGCGAGCGGGGTGGCGAGCGCCTCAGGGTCCACGGGCGTCGACACCATTGGGCACTGGCTCGTGGTACCGCCGAACCTTGTCCCGCTAGTTGCTTCGACCTGAAAAGTCCAATCTTTGACCGCGGGACCTTCGAGTACCCAACGCCTCGGCGCGGGCAATTCCCCCGAGTCCGAAGGCGCGTCAGCGACCACCAAATCGGTCATTGTGAGAAAGCTCAGTTCGTCGTCGATGCTGGGTGCTTCGCCGTTGTGCCAGACGAGCCACGCAGGTCCGCAGCGATACCGCACACCCCCAGCTTCGCGATGGGGAATCATAATGACATTGAGAGTCGCGCCAGAGTGACGAACACGCACGCGCTGCGCTGCTTCCCCTTCAATTCCAGCGATCACTTCCTCCATGGAGAAGCGGGGCTCGTGACTGGAGTCGGGCACCTGCTGCGCGCCGATCGATTGGTACGCAGCGCCTAGCATCGCGACACCTGCCACAAGACGATAGAGCATTTTCATGACGAACTTTCCTTTGAGGTCATCGCCTCGTTTGATTCGCGAGCAAGAGCGCGGGGTGCTGTGGCCTTGCACCGATTCGTTGAACTCAGTTTTAGAGAGAGCCGCTCGTCTGCTCAAGCCCGGGAGAACCTCCAAGGGGAACGCAAGATGGACACTGCATGGCCTCAAATTTGAACTCTTCAAACTCAGCCTTCGCCCTCACCTTTGAGTGTTGCCCCATGTAGAGCGCGGCGTCGACAAGGACTTCAGCTTCCTGAGTGAAATACCACCACTGGAATGCGACACTTGGATCCGGCGCCACGCAGTCCCACGCGATGCACCTCAAGCTTTCGTTCAACTCGATCTCCGCCGAATTGCCGCCTACTTGAAATGCAACGCTAGCGCTTCCGCCATTGTCAGCGCCAATAGTGAGACCCATACCGACGCCACTCGATTGCGGTGGCGAGGAGTGTGTAGCGTTGGGATTGACCTGTGCCAAGGTGCGCGAATTCGCCATCATAGCCGCAATGCGCGGACCAATTGCGTCGCCACTTGTTGTCATCTCTGCCTTCAGACCCCCCGATGCACTCCGCCAGGTCTCGCCACCGAACACAAAACCATACGACAACATAATGCTGCCAGACACCTTACCCGTCGAAGTCATGCGCAACCTAGTTGGCAAAGTTGTCATGGACCCTGCATCATCATCACGCAACCAATACAACTGCCCTATCCTCTCAGCACGCCCCGACACTGCGTCTAAGGGGCCTGCGCTACCACAGGGAATGCAAAAAAACCCCAGCCAAAAGTTTACCAAATCAAACCTTCCCTCGAGAGTCTTCATGGCGGGTGGGCGTAGTCCGAGTTCATAAAAATTCTGTTTGGCGGGTCCTGCAAGGCCGCGCGGAACTAGTGTGCGTGGAACGAATCGTGTTTCCAAAGTCACGCCGTTGTCGTCAAACCAATAGAACCCACACGCACCTCCCGGCCCCCAATTTTCATTAACAGGATTCCATGGAGAAATTGACGGTCCCGACGGTCCTAGCGGCGGATCATCATCGAGCCTGGCAAATGCGCAATCGCCTGCAAGCGTGGCAACGATCACCATGAGCACTGCACTGTGGCCTCTTCGCCCAACGAATGCGTTTTGATTCATTTCACAAGTCCTTGTAGGGAATTTTTGGTTTCTCGATTTCAGGTAACGGTGCATGCCTGCCCTTGCACTCAAGGGAGCAACGATAGCGGCAGATTGACTAGCAGCGTAGTTTTTTTTGAAAAGTCCAAAAATAGTGTCGTGAGAAAAATCCCCGCTGGCTTGAGCTCTGGCGCCTCGCATGAAACTCCCGCTCCAGCGAGTTTGGACTGCGCAACGCGTGAGTCCTCAGCAACAGCGAGACACACGCCGCGCATTGTCGCCAAGCACTGCAGCTTGCTCGTCGTGCGACAGTTCATTCGCAAGCAGTCCGCTCAATTCAATCCACTCGCTCAATCGCGCGGATGAGAAATACACGGGCCAGTTCGATCCCCACAGCACGCGGGTTGGACCGAAGCACGCAACGCACCATTCAAACCACGGGCGCGCTTCATCGATTGACAGCGCGTGCCGCTGTAAGTTCCTGCTCGAAGTTCGCAGTAGAAGGGTCGATTCCCGCGATCACCGCACATGCTCGCCCCTCGCGGCGCCCCACGCAGCAAGCACGGATGAATCCCACAAGTGCAGGTGCGCGTCAGTCCAAGTTGATGACTCAATCGCGGTTGCTGCACGCATCATGCGCGCTGACTACTCGCTTACTGCGGCGTGCAATTGATCAAACGCGAATCACCTCAACTCCACGCAGCCATGAGCATCGAAAGATCCTGCGCGTCCACCACACCGTCACCAGAAATGTCTGCGGCAGCGGGGTTCTTACTTCCCCACGCTGCAAGCAACAAGCCTAAGTCTGCTGCATTGACCACACCGTCTCCGTTGATGTCACCTGGCGCAATCGCCTCGCATGCATCCAGCACTCCGTTGGCATTGATGTCCGCTCCACCCTGCGCAAGGTCGCAGTCATCAGGCACACCATTGTCGTTGCAATCGCCTAGCGCGCCCGCTGCCACAATTTCATCCCAATCGCAGATGCCGTCATTATCGCAGTCGCCAGCACGGACACGCACAGTGCACTGGGATCCGCTCTGCACGATGTCGTTGGCGGTGAAATCGGGATCGTTTCGCGTCCACGCGGTCGCGAGGGCACTGTTGTTGCCCCATGGTTCCAATGAGTGATCTTCAAAAATCGAACAACCAGTGAAAGTAAAACCCCCCGTGAAAGAGATGCCAAACTCAACAACGGGCTTCGGCGATGGCAGCGTCACGACCGATACTGCTCCCCAAATCACGACATTTCCAGTTGGCGATTTGGCGAAGGCCATTGGCTCCGGATAGCTCTGCCCATCAATTGTGAAGAGCGTGAAGTCCGTCGCAGCAGTCGAAGGAGGAGGAAACACCCTGAGATCCCCTGCGCCAAAGCGACACCAAACCCCGTCTGTTCCTCGAGCCATGACGAATGCGTCATGCGTATTGAGCGTACTGAAACGCCCCTGCCCAATGGCGTCCACACAATCAATCATCACGATTTCAGTAATTGGATTGACATCAACTGGATTCCAACGCACAAGATTCCCGACCGAATCGATCGCGAACAACCTGCGCTGGCCGCTCTTGACCGATTCACCGACGAAACGCCTGAAAGCGCCACTCGGCAATCGATAGGGAATGGCAGGAATACTGCCATTTGCAACGGGCCGGGTTGCGAATCCCTTCAATTCGCCAGAGCGTGTGCGCGCGATCAAGGCACCTCCCACGCTTCCTTGGCAGAAGATAGGAGTGACCTCAATCACGTCGCGAAGAATGATTCCTTCCTCTCCAACGGGCATCTCCGGCCACGGACCACGGTCTAGAACTCGAACTGTGCCATCTTCGCAATGGATGAATGAACTCGTGCGAGACGGATCTCCCGCAAACATGATGCTCGCGACTGGAGGAACGGCGTTCACCGTGAGGCGCACGCCGGGGTCAGTCGCTACGAGGTGGTATGGCGTAGTCGAGCCGTCGCCCTCCGTGCCCAGCTGCTTCACCACCGAACCGTCAGGGAGCAACCCGAAGAACGCGCCCGCACCGATCGCTGCATCGACGAACGGCCCTTCAAATCGACGCTCAAATGTCTGCGTAGCTAACCAGAGATCTCCGTCTGAAGTAATGCCTCCAAACACGGTTGGACCGACCACGCATTTGGAGTAACTGCGCTGTGAAAACGAAGCGCTGCTCGGCGGTGCGTTGGTGCCCCAGGAAGCGAGAGTGCCATCTGCTCTGCGAGCGATGCCCAGGAGATACCCAAAAGTGCCGCCGATCTTGTGCTCGACGAATGACCCCGCCGGAGGCTGCGGCGCGCCCCATGATGTGCCTCCGAATTTGCGCAAAGTACCATCGGTGAGGCGCGCAACGACAACTCCTTCACCCATCTCGACATCGATGTAGGGACCCGCATCCTGCGTTGGGATGGAATCGAGAAACCAACCCCAGGTTCGGAGTCTGCCATCACTCCTGATGGCCGCAGCGCCCTGGCCGCTTGCACTCACATCGATGTAACTGCCTGCTGGCGCCACGGTTCCGATCACGCCGAGCGGCCAGCCGACGAGCGAACCATCACTGCGGCGGGCAAATCCAGAAGTGTGTGAACCAACCACTTGCACGAATGGACCGAGCGGCGGATGGTTCGTGACGTTGAGCGCTGGACTAAAAACACGGCCGCCGATGAAGAACACGCTGCCATCGGCTCTGAGACCGAGACACGACGAAAATCCTTGGTCAAACAAACCATGCAGTGCGAGGACAGGAGACGAGAGGTCCCCAGGCATGATGATTCCTGGCGTGATCGCTGCCCCCCCCGATTGCATTGAGTGACCGCTTGTACAGGCGACACCCACGGTGATGCCGACCATGACACAGCGTTGAGCGAAGAGTTGAACGAATGAAGCGGCGCTCGCCCGAGCGAGACAGCGTCGAAGAGCCAGCGATGGCTGAATTGAACAATTCATGATTCACCTCCAATGAACATCAGATCCCCGAAAGTCGTCGCCATGAGCGGCGCGGTGCCAATTCCAAGCGATGCTGATCCAAGCCCAAGCGATGCTGATCCAAGCGTCCATTGCTGCCTGCGCAGCAGACTTCGCGCCTGGAATGGGCTGTTTTTCGTGCCTCCCACCATCTGTTGTTCCGCGAAGCGCCGACCAATTCCGATGCGCTCGCTTCCGTTCCAATGCCTCATTTTGAACTCTCCTCAGTTGGGACCAACTGTCACTCTCAAGCCGAACATGTGGACAGATATACGCGATCGGCAGCAAGATCCTGCCGAGCGCTCGTGTTTTTTTTTGAAAACTTCAAAAAAACCCGTGGGGGGAGAATTTCCCACCGCGGCGCGCGCCCGCCCATGCGTCGATGAGAGTCACCTGATGAGATCGCGCAACTCGCCGTCTACCTCGCTAGCGACGAAGCGAGTTACACGACAGGCACCATCCATGTGATTGATGGCCGACGGACGCTGTGAGTTCAGAAGCGATAGACGCGTCGAGCGTTGTCGCCCAGCACGCTGGCTTGTTCGTCGAGCGTGAGCTCGCCCGCGAGACCAGCGCTCACTTCGATCCATTCGCTCAAGCGCGCGTTGGAGAAACACACGGGCCAGTTCGATCCCCACATCACGCGGGTTGGACCGAAGCACGCAACGCACCATTCAAACCACGGGCGCGCTTCATCAATTGACAGCGCGCGCCCTGCGTTTTCAAACATTGCTGACCACTTGACGCTTACATTGTCGCACGCAGCCACGCGCGCGATCAATCGCTTCCACTCGGCGCGTTCGGGCGAGTTCCATGCGCTTTGAATTGGCGGATTGCCAAGATGATCGAGCACGAATTGAAGATGAGGCAACGCACGCGCGCAGCCTTCGACGCTCGGCAGATCGCGCCAACGCACGCAGAAGTCGAAAGTGAGGCGCTGCGCGGCAAGCGCGAAGAGGTCCGCTTCAAATCGCTGCGTCACGCTTTCAAACGGCTGCGTGTGTAAGACATGACGAGCGCCACGCACCGATGGAAGTGCGCGTGCCGCTGTAAGTTCCTCCTCGAAGTTCGCAGAAGAAGGCTCGATTCCCGCGATCACCGCACATGCTCGCCCCGTCGCGGCGCCCCACGCAGCAAGCAACGCAGCCTCGCGAGTGCGATCCTTCGGCGCCACATTCGCTTCGACTAGCACGACTCCCCCGCCGACGCCGCCGTCTTTCATATAGCGCGAGAAATCAAAACATCCTGAAAACTGCGGCGCATTCGCCAACCACGGCGCAGCAAGCACGGATGAATCCCACAAGTGCAGGTGCGCGTCAGTCCAAGTCGATGGTTCAATCGCGGTTGCTGCACGCATATGCGCGCAGACTACTCGCTTGCTGCGTTACCCTGCGAGCCATGTCCGTACGAACTCTCGCGCTTGACCACTATCTCACGCTCGGCCGCTCAGGCTTGCGCGTTTCTCCGCTGTGCTTAGGCACCATGACCTTCGGGGTTGAATGGGGCTTTGGCAGCGACGAAGCTGAGAGCGTCGCCATGATTTCGCGATTTCGCGAACGCGGCGGAAACTTCTTTGATGCCGCCAACATTTACACCAAGGGACACAACGAAGTCATTCTTGGTGACTACTTCAGCACAGGCGCTGGTCGAGGTGAACGCGATCGTGCGGTCATTGCGACAAAGTTTGGTGGCAACATGTGGCCAGGCGACCCCAACGGTGGAGGGTCGAATCGCAAGTCGATGTTCAGCGCGGTCGATGATTCACTTCGGCGATTGAAGACTGACTACATCGATCTGCTGTGGTGCCACTTTCAAGATGTGCACACGCCGATTGAGGAGACGATGCAGTCGCTCGACATGCTGGTGAAAAACGGCAAGGTGCGCTACATCGGCTTCTCGGATCATCCTGCCTGGGTGTGTGTGCAGGCGCAGTATGAAGCGAACTTTCGCTCGTGGACGCCGCTGATTGCGCTGCAGATTGAGTACTCGCTGCTGCAGCGCACGGTGGAGCACGAACTCATGCCGATGGCGCGCGCGCTGGGTCTTGGCGTGACGCCGTGGAGTCCGCTGCGTGGAGGCGTGTTGAGTGGAAAGTTTGATCGCACGCATGCGCCGAAAGATGACGGAGGCACGCGTGTACGCAGTGAATCGAAGTATCTCACTGAGCACACCTTCGTGCTGGTCGATCATCTGCACGCTATCGCTGCGGCTCACAATGCGACCGCGGCGCAAGTGGCGCTGCGTTGGGTGATGGATCGCGCAGGCGTGACGAGCAGCATCATCGGCACACGCACGCTCGCGCAACTCGATGACAATCTTGCGGCGTGCGCGCTGCGTCTGAGCGCTGATGAGACCAAGCAACTTGATCTGCTCACCGAGCCGCCGCATGTGTTTCCGACGCAGTTTCTGCAGACGATTTCTACTGGGATTCATGGCGGCACGAACATCAACGGCGTCGCGGGGCAACCATGGCCGCTGGCGCCGCAGAATCAATCGGAGCGATGGTGAGTTCGCATGCCTGAAGTGAATTTCGATGGCCTCATTGGTCCCACGCATAGTTACGCAGGGCTGAGTTACGGCAATGTCGCGAGTTCGAAGAATCAGGGCGCGCTGAGCAATCCGCGCGCGGCTGCGTTGCAAGGGCTTGCCAAGATGGAAGCGGTCGCGGCGCTTGGGGTGCTGCAAGGTGTGTTGCCGCCGCATGAACGGCCGCATGTGCCGACGCTGCGCGCGCATGGCTACTCGGGGAGCGACGCGGAGATTCTCGCACTGGTGGCGCAAGAGAACTCGGTGTTGCTTGCGCGAGTGTCGAGCGCGAGCGCGATGTGGACCGCGAATGCTGCGACGGTGTTACCAAGCGCGGACACGGCTGATGGTCGCACGCACTTTGTGACGGCGAATCTACGCGCAATGTTTCACCGCACGATTGAACCCGTGGTGACGGCGCGCGCGCTTGAGGCAACCTTTCAGAATCCAGCGCGTTTTGCAGTACATGAGGCGCTTCCTTCCAACAGCAGCGATGACTACGGTGACGAGGGCGCTGCCAATCACACGCGACTCACCGCGTCCAGCGACAACAGTGGTGATGCGCGCGGCGTGCACTTGTTTGTCTATGGCGCTGCGCAAAGTTCAACGCGCACGCCTGCACGATTTCCTGCGCGGCAAACGAGGTCCGCGAGCGAACGCGTCGCGCAACTCGCTCGACTCGATCCTGCGCGCTGTGTGTTCGCCCAGCAAAACGCCGACGCAATCGACGCGGGTGTCTTTCATAACGATGTGATTTGTGTTGGCAATGGCAACGCGCTGTTTTGTCACGAAGATGCGTTTGAAACGCGCGAGGCGACGCTCAATGCGTTGCGCGCGGCTGTCGGTGAAACGCTCACCATCATTGAACTCACGCGCGAGGAGATCACGCTTGAAGAAGTCGTGAAGAGTTACCTCTTCAACAGTCAGCTGCTGACGCTGCCCGATCACACGATGGCGCTTCTGTGCCCAATTGAGTGCGCGGAAAACCCGCGCGTGAAAGCGGCGATTGATCGCGTGCTTGCTGACAGCGGCACTTCGCTGTCGCGCGCGATCTTTATGGATGTGCGAGAAAGCATGCGTAACGGCGGCGGTCCTGCGTGTCTGCGTTTGCGCGTGCCGCTATCGGATGCTGATCTGCGCGCTGTCAATCAAGAGACGCTTCTGACACCTGCGAAACTCGCGGCGTTGCGCGTGTGGGTCAACACGCATTATCGCGAGACGCTGCACGCGGATGATCTTGCCGATCCCGCGCTGCTGCGTGAATCGCGCAGCGCGCTTGATGAACTCACGCGACTGCTCGCGCTTGGCAACATCTACGATTTCCAGCGCTGACGCGATGAATGAACCCACGATCATCCTCTTTGATGGCGTGTGCAATCTCTGCGCGGGTGTCGTGAAGTTTGTGATCGCGCGTGATACGAAGCGGCATTTTCGTTTCGCAGCACTGCAAAGCGCGGCTGCTGAGAAGGCGTGTGCTCGAGTGGGCGCAGTGTTCCCTGCATCCTCCGCGCTCGACTCGGTGATTGTGATCTCAGACGGACGCGCGCTCGAACGCTCTGACGCGGTGCTTGCGATCTGCGCGCGTTTGCCGTTTCCATGGCCAATTCTCCGCGTTTTTCGCGTCTTTCCGCGTCGCCTGCGCGATGCGATCTATCGCCTTATCGCGCGCCGACGATACAACTGGTTCGGCAAGCGCGACACTTGCTTGGTGGCAACGAGCGACTGGAAGCATCGCTTTCTCGAAGATGGTGAGTGATTCGTGTCCACATCCCTGTGCGCGTTCGGTATCGTCAACATGCCGTCAAACGGCAGGAGAAAATACATGCGCCATTCGATCGTCACACTTCCTCGCACGCTCATCTTGGGATTCACCGTCGTCGCACTCGCACTTGGATTTGTCGCCACTCGCGCGCCCGCAAGTCCGCGCGTGCTCGTCGCGCTTCACAACACGCCTCCCGCGGGCTTGAGCGTTGAAGCGAAAGACGCGGCCTTCGACAAGGGCTTCGAATTCAAGTTCAAGTCGGACAGCAACGCGACGACGACGCTCTCAATTGATCCGCTCGGCATGCGTCACAGCGATTCTGGCTCGATCTCAAGCAGTTCAGGCTCAATTTCGCTTTCGGGCAAGTACAGCAACACCTCTCGCACCATCGAGATCACCGCCAAGCGTGGAGGCAGCAGCATTGGCGAGTATTCATGGCGCGTGGAAGCCGTCCTGCGTTAGAGTGCGCGTATGCAACGACGCGACTTTCTCGCCACATCCGTGACCGCCGTGACCGCCGCCGCCTCAATTCCGTTGGTCGCGAGCATCGCGCACGCTGGCGTGCAAGTCGGCGCGCAAGTCGGCGCGCCAGCAAAGACCACGCCGCGCAAAGCCCCCTTCAAACACTCAGTGAGCGCATGGTGCTTTGGTGGCATGCCGTTGGAAGAACTTTGCAGCAACGCCAGCGCGATGGGCTTTCTCGGCATCGATCTGTTGAGCGAGAAAGAGTGGGAAATCCCGCGCAAATACGGCATGATCTGCTCCGTCGCGAATGGTCCAACCACCATCTCGCAAGGCATGAACAAGATCGAGCATCACGATCGCGTCGTCGCGGAATGCGAGCGCATGCTGCCGATTGCTGCGAAGTCTGGCGTGACTGAGTTCATGCTCTTCTCAGGAAATCGTTTCGGCATGAGTGACGAAGAAGGCCTCGAGCATTGTGTGAAGGGTTTGCAGCGCGTGATGCCCATTGCAGAGAAGAACCGCGTGACCATTCTCATGGAGTTGCTCAACTCGCGCGTTGATCATCACGACTACATGTGCGACAAAACGCCGTGGGGCGTTGAACTCGTCAAGCGCGTGGGCAGCGATCGCTTCCGTTTGCTCTACGACATCTATCACATGCAAATCATGGAAGGCGATGTCATTCGCACGATCCGTGACAACCACGCGTTCATCTCGCACTATCACACGGCGGGTAATCCTGGTCGCAATGAAATCGATGCGACGCAAGAGTTGAACTACGCCGCAATCTCCAACGCGCTCAAGGACATCGGATTCACCGGATTCCTCGGGCAAGAGTTCATTCCGCGCCGCGACGCAATGACAAGTTTGCGCGAGGCGATTGATACATGCGATGTCTGACGCGCCTGCTGACTGCGATGAGTGCGCTCGTCACGCTTGCTGCGTGTTCGTCGACTCCGCAGCCAACTGAAGTTGCGTGTCATGCGCAGCGCGCGCCCAACATCATTCTCGTAGTCGCCGATGACTTAGGCTACGGCGAGCTCGGCTGCTACGGCCAGACGAAGATTCGCACGCCCAACATTGATCGACTCGCCGCAGAAGGCGCGCGTTTTACGCAGTTTTACAGCGCTGCGCCCGTATGCGCGCCGTCGCGTGCGGCGCTGATGACAGGACTTCATCTCGGTCACTCGCCGATACGCGACAACTCCGAAGTTGAGCCTGAAGGACAAGGGCCACTTCCACAGAGCGCGACAACACTCGCTGATGATCTTCACGCTGCGGGCTTCGTCACCGCGTGCATTGGCAAGTGGGGTTTAGGTTTCGTCGGTTCAACGGGTGACCCAAACGCCAACGGTTTCGATCTCTTCTACGGGTTCAATTGTCAGCGTCAAGCGCACAACTATTACCCAACCCACCTCTGGCGTAACGGCGAAAAGATTGTGCTTGAAGGCAACACGCCGAAGACCCGCGTCGAAGCCGTCTTCGCGCCTGACCTCATGCTGGAAGCTGCGACCTCATTCATTGATGACGCGAAAGGCGCGCCGTTCTTTCTCGCGTTCATGTCCACCATGCCGCACATGGCGATGCAACCAACCGCGTTCGACCTTCATCGCTATGAAGGTGCGTTTGAAGAAACGCCATATATCGGCGGAAAAGGCTATCTATCGCACCCGACTCCGCGCGCGGGTTATGCCGCCATGATCACTCGGCTTGATGCTGATGTCGGCGCGTTACGAGCTGCGATTGAGCGCAACGGTTTGAGTGACAACACCATCATCATCGTCACCAGTGACAACGGGCCGACTCATGATGTCGGCGGCGTCGACACGACATTCTTCGATTCGACTGCAGGACTGCGCGGTCGCAAAGGCTCGGTATGGGAAGGCGGCATTCGCGTGCCGTGCGTGGTGTGGTGGCCCTCGCACATCGATGCTGCGCGCGTCATCAATACTCCTGCGTGGAGCGTTGACCTCCGCGCTTCACTCGCGAGTTTCGCGCGCGCGACTGCAGCGACGACTGATGGCGTCGACCTGAGTGCGTTGCTCGTGGAGAACTCACCACTCGCAACTCGCACGCTCTACTGGCCGTTTCCTGGTTACGGCGGTCAACAGGCAGTGCGCGAAGGCGATTGGAAACTGGTGCGTCGTGATCTCGCGGCGCATGCGAAGAAAGCAACAGTGCAAGCGACTGATCACTGGCAGCTCTACAACCTCGCCGCCGATCCGAACGAAACAACCGATGTCGCCGCGCAGCATCCTGATGTCGTCGCGCGTCTCGCGCTCTACGCGAGTGAGCAGTACGAAGTCTCTGCTGAATTCCCCTTGCCCGGCGTCGATTGATCACGCGCGATCAAACACAATCACTTCGCTCAGCGGCTTGCGCGCAATATCAGGCACAAGGCAGCCTTCGATTGGATGTCCCACAGGCAACAGTAAGTACGGTCGCTCGTAACTAGGTCGCCCCAGAATCTCTCCGAGAAAACGCATCGGACTCGGCGTGTGCGTGAGTGTCACCAGCCCCGCATGATGCACCGCAGCAATGAAGAGCCCCACTGCGATGCCGACAGATTCATTCGCGTAATACACCTGATCCGTGATGCGCTCGGCGCGATCGTCCTTCATCAATTTGAAGACGACGACAAGCCACGGCGCGTCATCAAGAAATGGCTTCTCCCATGTTGTGCCGAGCAAGCCGAGATCCGCAAGCCACTCGTCGTTGGCGCGCGCGTCATAGAACTTGCGCTCTTCTTCTTCGGCTGCAACGCGAATCTCATGTTTGAGCGCGGGGTTTGAGACCGCAACAAATCGCCACGGCTGTTTGTTCGCACCACTAGGCGCGGAGTTGGCGGCATCAACGCAGGCCATGATCGTCTCGCGCGCAACGGGCTTCGTTGAAAACTCACGCACGCTTCGGCGCGAACGCATGGTGTTCGCAAACGCTTGCGCGGCGAGCGTTTCGCTTATCGCGATTGAGTGACGCACATGCGCAATCATCGCGGGCTTCTCCATCAGTGCCAATGCTCCGCGACCCACGGCGTCTTGTGCACATGACGCGTGATCTTTCGCGTATTGCCTTCGACCGCATCAGGTGGATTGGGATGACCATGAAACACCACGATGCGTGCGTTGGGCGGAATACGCGGCGGAACCCACCAATTCATGGGGAATTTAGCCATGCAGCCGTACTTGAAACTCACGCACCATTCAGCGGGCCAATACGAAAGTTTGCCCGCATTGTGAAGTTCACGCGAAATGTACTCCTGTTCATTGCGCACTTCACGACGAATCGCCGCGTGCTCGCGCATGAAGGTGTCGAGGATCTGCGGCTGACTTCCTGCATCAAAGCGATAGACCGAAGAGTTGCCCGTCGGTCTCCACGGACGCGCCCAATCTTTGATGATGAGAAACTCACCAGGATGCGAGAACAGGCAATCGATGTTGCCAACGATCACGATGTCGATGTCGAGAAACAGCGTCGGACCAGTGAGATCAAACAGCGGATTGCGAAAGGTCGAGATCTTGCGCCAGCCACGCTCAGGCCCACCTGGATCATCGAAGTCTGGCAGCGGTCGCGCGTCGATTCCCGCGTCTAGACCCGTTGCATCATCGGTCATACACACGAAGCGATAGGGAATGGTCATGTTCCGCTTCACCATGTTGGCGAGGCGGTTCACATACTCAGGGCCGTACTTGGTGCCCCACTTCATGCAGATCACATTTGCCATTGAACGCACTGTACCGAAGCGTCATGCCGTGTGCGATGTGCTGTGCGATGCGATGAGTTTCGCAACCGTGCGCGGATCATGTTCTAAGGCGAGCGCGTCGGAAGCGCGCGCGGCGTTGTCTGCGTACAACGCCCATTTCGCAAGCACTTTTTCACTTGCGGCGGCAAGATGTTCCGCGGTGCGCTCGCGTAAGACAACTCCTGCATCGAAGCGCTCGACGACTTCTGCCGCCCATGTTCCTGCGCTCGTAATCACAGGCGCGCCGTGAAGTAGTGCGTCGAGCACAATGCCACTCACGCCATCAGCAAACTTCTCGCGCTCATACGGCGCAAGCACAAGCGCGCCGCAGTAGCGAGCCGCGTACTCCTCGCGATCAGGCGACTTCGCATCGGCAACGAGTCCGCGATAGTGTGCGGCAAGCAGACGCGCGACCACTGCGCCTTCGCGTGAACCGTGATGATCAACATGCTTTGGTGACACTTGCACGATGAGCGGAAGATCGGCGTTTCGCTGCGCGAGTAATTCCGCGAATCCCGCGACCACATCAAGACCTTTGTTGATGCGTGCAGCACCCGCCATCAAGAGATGCCGAAACGGCGCGCGCAACAAGGCGCCTTGCGCACGCGTGGCGGGATAGTGAATGACTCCGACATGATCAATGTTGGCAGCGTGCAGTTGCTCGCCGACACCGCGCGTGGTTGCAAGAAACAGTGAACGCTCGCGCGCGCGAGGCGCAAGATGCAACGCAAGTCGTGCGCCGCGCGTCTGCAATGGCCAGTGCACGCAGAGCGAAAGACGCGCAAGCATGTCGCCGTCGAGAAGCGCGGCACAATCAGCACCCAACGCGTGCATCGCCGTTGCGGTGAGCACGAGCGTGTGATGACCTTCGCGTAAAGACCCATGAATCGCCCGTAATTCCGCAGCTGCGCCACGCGGCATGGCCACGGCAGTGACAGGCACCGCGCCGGAAAGCGTCGGCAGAAAATCACGCGCGCGCGGATCGGCCACGACTTCAATGCGCGTAAAGATTCCATCCGCACGAGAAGCAAGCGCACGCACGAACTCCGCGTAATGCCCACTCGGCCCGCGCAGCATGGGCTCGATCACGCGAAGTATTCCAGTGGGGATGCCGGAAGGGATGCCAGGAGCAACAGCAGTCGTCACGCGTTGGAGGATACAGTGGCGATCCCTTGACCATTCGTCGCACACCTGAAGATTTCCGCGTCGAAGAACGCAACACCCGCGCCTTCCATGATTCATTGATGTCCGAGCGATTGCCCTCGCATCCCTTCGCGGCCTTCACGCTGGAAAAGATTTCGCTCGCGACGCACGACGCGCTCACCTTCATTGCCAATGTGCTTGAGATCCCACGCACGGCGCTGAGCGCTGCGGGACTCAAAGATCGTCACGCGATCACCAAGCAAGTCATCACCATCGATTCAGCGGCTTTTCGTGGGCGAATCCCGCATGAAGCGCACGATCAAGCGTGGCGTCTCACGCGTCTTGGCTTTACCAACCGCGCCGCTGACGCCACCATCATCGCCGGCAACGCCTTCAGCATCGTCGTGCGCAATCTCAACAAGCGTCACACCGATGAACTCGTGCGCCGCGCCGAAACGCTGGTCGACAGCGGCAGCGGCGACCTTCTCTTCGTGAACTACTTCGGCGATCAGCGCTTTGGCAGCGCGCGTCACGGCGAAGGCTTCGTCGGTCGCGCGCTCATCGACGGCGACTTTGAAAAGGCTGTGAAACTTGCGATCGGCACGCCCGCACGCAAAGACTCAGGCCCGCTGCGCACGCTCACTCGCGCGCTCGCCACCCATTGGGGCGACTGGCCAACCGCGCTGGCCGCATGTCCAAGACTTCCTGAACGCGGCGCCGTCGAAACACTCGCGCGCGGCGGTGATTTCAAAGAAGCGTTTACTGCGTTGCCGAAATTCACACAAGACATTTGCGTCGAGGCGTATCAATCGTTCTTGTGGAACGCGATTGCGCGAGAGCTCTCACACGCGCTTGCCGAAACCACTGCACAACGCGCCTTCGAAGCAGAAGATCTCTTCGGTCCACTCATCTTTCCACGCGCGACCGCACTCACTCCCGCGTTTCGCGAGCTCGGTATCTCCATGCCATCGCCGCGCAGTGAGATGCCTGAGTGCTTGAGCGAAATCGTCGCTGGCATTTTTGAAGATGAGGGAATCAGCTTCGACATGCTGCGCATTCCAGGCGTGCAACGGCCGTACTTCGGTGGAGGTGATCGTCCGTTCATTGCACGCGCGCGCGGTTGGACAATCAGTGAACCATTCGCCGACGAATTCGCTGGCGGCGGAAGCGCGGTCCACGCGTGCAAACTTTCGTTTGAACTTCCTCGCGGCGCGTACGCGACGGTGCTGCTTCGCGCACTCGGACAATGACGATCGCTTGGTGAGAAGCACGAACGCACGCTCGCCATTACGCTGCACGCATGCTCTTCATTCGCGCGTGCATCTTCGCCTGCATTTCTCTCGCGCTCACTGCGTGTGGTCACAGCCTCACCATGACCACAACGGCTGATGAAGCGTGGAAGGACACGATCGGCGCACTGCGCGTGCAAGGGTTGATCCCCGCGTCACTTGATATCGCGCACGCAACGGCGCTTGAACGCCCTCGCATCGATCCCGTGAAAGGCGAGATTGATCTCGTCTATGCAGAGAGCGTGTACTACGGGCAAGGTGCTGCGTTCATCACCGTCGATCTCGACAAGCCTCTTGAAGTCTTGCCACGCACGGTGCGCCTTTGGGTCGATTATCCCGTGGGAAATAGGGTCGTTCGCTACGGTCGCTCGATAGATGCGAAGGCGTCGGCTGACTTGTTTCACAACTTTGAACGCGCGCTCGCGACCTATCGCGCGACGCGAGCCTCGGATGCAGCGGCGCCTTTACCCGCGCCTTCACCCGCGAATTGACGTGCTCCCTTACGCACGACCCTTACGCACGACCCTTGCGCTTTGGTTGACTCGCGCGATACGACGCTCGCGGAGAAACTTCTGGTCGCACTCCCTTGGCGACAGGCTTGAGCCCCTGCTCTTGCACTGCGACGCGAAAGATTTCAAGCGTGGTGTCCTCATGAAGTCGACGCACCGACTCTTGCATCGCAACGAGTCGATTGTGTAACGCGCATGGCGTACCCACGCCGCAGACACCGCCACCGAATGGACAATCGGTCGAAGTGTTTTCGCGTTCGAAGAGTTCGTAGGCTTCGCGCAGCGTGATTTTGCTTGGCTGGCGCGAGAGTGCGTACCCACCGCCTGGTCCAGGCGCGCCCTTCACGAGATCTGCGCGTGAAAGCGTCGAGAGAATCTTCGCGACCATCGCGCGTGGCAAACCTCGTTGATCCGCGATCTCAACCGCAGAGAGGCGAGTCTTTCCGTTGTCCCACACTTCAGCAAGACGACTCATAGCTGCGATGGCGGTTTCGGTTTGCTTTCCGTACATGAAGTTCCTCGTGAGAATTGGCTTGCATTCGCTGCCGAAACACGCATCGCCGCGCGGGCGTGAATCGTAGATAAGCATATCCGACTTTGAGTCCACCGCAGAGTCGAC
>QWPU01000030.1 GCA_003671065.1 Planctomycetota bacterium
CCCCGATCATGACGGCGCGGTGACTGCGGCGGATCTTTCCTTGCTGCTCGCTGCGTGGGGCAGTGAGAGCATGGATCTCTCGGGCGATGGCGTGGTCGGCGCCGCGGATCTTTCGCTGCTGCTCGCGCGTTGGTAGCGCTCGCCGCGTGCTCGCGCATCGAAAATGCCGACGATTCCCGCTGTCAGGCATAGTCGTGCTGCCACTCGCATCTTTGGCTGCGAAGCACGCTTGATCAGCAGCTGCCGCTGGTTGCGTGGCCAGGTTGTGAAGATCTCGTAGCCCACGGGCGCCTCGGACTTCAGTCCGAAGCTTTAGTTGATTTCTTCAACATCGCTTCGCTTGCAATCACACCGAACGCTGCCCAATCGGAAAGTTGCGCGCTGTCATGCAAGAGTTCTTGCGCAGCTGCTTCGTCAAGCAGGATGTGACGCGCGTGCATTGCGCGACCGAAGCCGAGTGTTGCGCGATCGATGCCGATGCCGAGGGGGTTGTCGCGCGCGCGGAGATCGTCCGAGTTCACTGCACCTTTGAAGAGCAGGCAGAGTTGTTGATACATCTTGTTTTCGCGCACATCCATGGTGGTAGTGATGGCGTCGATCGCGGCGAATGCGGCAAGACGATCACCGCGTTCGAAGTGCGTGATGGCGAGCCAGTAACTTACGGCGACGAGTGTGTCATCGTTGGTCGAGAGTTCACGCGCTCGCGACCACGCTGCGGCAGCGGCGTCGAGTTGCCCTTCGCAGAAACAAGCGAGCGCGAGGTGGTATTCGATGTTGCCATGGAGCGTTGAGCGCGGACCTGCGGGGGTTGGGATGCCGTCCGCTTCGACGCTGTCGGTGGAGTCGGCGGTGAGCAGGGACGCTTTCGTGAGATCGGCGCGTGCGGGCGCGAGCTCGCGCACGGTGATGAATCGATGGCCGCGATGGCGAAGGAGTTCTGCAGTTTCGCCGTAGCGCGCAATGCATTGCGTGTACCAGAGAATCGACTCCTGATAGCGACCGAGATAGGCAAGCCTTCGGCCGACCCAAATCGCAAGATCCATGCGATCAGGCTGCGCGTCCCACGCCGCGCGCGCGGTTGCAAGATTGGCTTCGAGTTCATTGCGCCGCTCACGACCGAGTTGCGGACCCGTGAGTGCGTTGCCAGTCAATGAGTGCGCTTCAACAGTCGAACATGACAAAGGCATCACCGAGGCGTACAGCGCGAGGGTGAATGAACAGGCTCGGAGCAGTTGTCTCATGCGTTCATGCTTTCGCAGTTTTCGGCGCCTTCTTCAGTGCAAACGCTCCCTTGAGCGCACCCGCATCAAAGCCATCGAGCACCGTGCCATCGAGCGCGTAGCGATAGAGCGCCACTTGCACGATTGAACCAAGCGTGCTGGCGACGAGGCTCCACGCAATCATGAGCAGCACGCCACACGAACCAACCGCGACACCAAGCACGGCGCTTTCGTTCACGACCCCAAGAACCACGCCCGCAATGATGAACATGAGGCAGACCAGCGTGACTACAAATCCAATCGCGCCAAACCCGATTGCGAGCACAAGCCCTTCGCCCCATGTCTTCTTGATGGTGTGCGCTGAACGCTTTACTGCTTCAATCGGACCGACGCCATCTAAGACCAGCGCGGGAATGACGAAGTAGGTTCCGATTGCCCATGCGAGTCCAATGAAGCCGATCACGAACTTACCAACGAAGCCCACGCGCTCTTCGATGCAGCGAAGAATTGTGCCAATGATTGCGCTCACCAGCGCCCAACCGAGAATCTGCGGAAGCCGTTGCATTGCAATCGCAAGACCTTCGCGCACGCCAGATGCTTCACCGCGCAAACGCTTGTCTGCGGCGCCAATGAGCGCAGCGTTGAAGAAGATGGTGACGAAACTGGTGACGAGATAGAACGCGAACATCGTGCTCCACACGATCAGGCGCGCGGATGTTGATGCCGCGCTGTCGCCGCTCGCAGTTGCAGCGCGCTTGGAATCCGCTGAATCCATCACCTGTCTAAACGCGCCAAGCAACTCATCACTCAGCACGATCGGCAGCGCGAAACTCGCAACCACCACAAGCAACGCAGCGCCGCTAAGGATCGGAAACAGCACCAGGCCTGGCTCACTCTTGAGCACACTCCACGCTTGTTTGAATAGTTCCGCCGAACGTTTGATTCTTCCAAAGAGCATGACCGATCCTTCTCGCAGCAAAGCCGCGTTGATGTGAAGTATGCAACGCTACCACGCGTTGGAGGTCAGTTCAAGGTGCCGACGCGGCGCGAGCGCCGTCAATTACAGATTGCCGCGTCGATCTTGCTCGACTTCCAGACTCTCAAAGAGCGCCTTGAAATTGCCTTTACCGAAGCTCTGCGAGCCTCGGCGGCAGATGATTTCGAAGAAGAGCGTCGGACGATCTTGCAACGGTTTCGTGAAGAGTTGCAGCAAATAGCCCTCGTCATCGGCATCAACCAGAATGCCAAGATCCTTCACGCGCGTGTGATCTTCTTTGACAACCGTATGACCGTGCTGCGTGAGCATCGCGTTCACGCGCTTCCATACCGTCTCGTAGTAGGTTTCGGGAATGGTGAGGAAGTCGACGCCACGGCGACGCAGTTCGGTGATCGAAGTCAACTCATCATCAGTGCGCAACGCCAAGTGCTGCACGCCTGCGGTGTTGTCGTGCCAGTCGAGATACTCTTGAATTTGGCTCTTCTTCTTACCCGCAGCAGGTTCGTTGATCGGCATCTTGATGAGGTGATTACCACTGGCCATGACCTTGGACATGAGCGACGAGTACTCAGTGCCGATGTCTTTGTCATCGAAGTGTTTGAACATCGCAAAGCCCAACACTTCTTCATACCACTTCACCCATGTGTTCATCTTGCCGAGTTCAACATTGCCAACCGCGTGATCGACATACTTGAGTCCGCAGGGATTTTTGTGGTTGTAGTCGTTGAGCGGATAGTCCTTCACCATGCGGAATCCTGGCATGAAGAGTCCGCCGTTTTTCAGGCTCGGCAACGCGTACGCGCCGGTGCGTGAGACAAAGGAGTGCTGCGCGCGTCCGTAGGTCTTGAGGCCCGCGAAGGTGACGCTGCCCGTGTCGTCGCTGTATGTCGTTGGTTCATACGCGCTCTCGCCGCCGTTTTTGATCGCTTGCTTCCACGCTTTCTCCGCGTCAAACACAGTGAGCGCGAGATCCTTCACGCCGTCGCCGTACTGCGCTGATTCCTTGGCCGCAGCGCCATCCTTCGTGAGCGAACTCTCGAGAATGATGCGGATGTTGCCTTGCGTGAGCAGATACATCGCGCGGTCGCGACTGCCCGTGGTGAGATCAGCGATCTGCTCGACTTGAAATCCGAACGCGCTGGCATAGAAGAACGCTGCTTGCTTGGCGTTGCCAACATAGAAGCGCACATGGTCGACATCGATCAGGAGCAGTGGATCGGTGGCGGTCGAAGAAGCGGTGGACGGACTGAGCGTGGACATCCCGCGATGATAGTGTGGTCGCGTCGAGTTGTTACGCTCACAGCAATGAGCAATGAATCGAACCCTTCGAAGCGACCTTCATACGCGCCCGAGAATCGCTCGAAGCATGGCGGGAAGTTCCTCGCCGTCGGCGTGTTCGTGCTGCTGCTCCTTGCGTCTGCAGTCTCGATCTATGTGGTGGTCAATCGCGGAAGTGCAGGAATTGTGCTGAAACACGCGCCTGCGCCGCAAGAGCCGCCGATCGTTGCGCCGAGCACTCAGTAACGCAGAATCGATTCGGTGCGCATGCCGCCGAGATTCGCGCGACCTTTCAAGAACTCCAGTTCGATGAGCACGCTTGCGCCAACGATGGTGGCGCCAAGGCCGCCTTCACCAAGCAGTTGCAAACTCGCGGCGAGCGTTCCACCTGTGGCGAGCAAGTCATCGACAAGCAGCACGCGCATGCCAGGCTTCACGGCGTCGATGTGCACATGCAGTCGGTCCGTTCCATATTCCAATGCGTACTCAATACTGCGCGTGTGATACGGAAGTTTTCCTGGCTTGCGAACAGGGACAAACCCCGCGCTCAAACTCGTGGCCACTGCAGTTCCGAAGATGAAGCCACGGCTTTCGGGCCCCACAACAATATCGATGCGTTCATTGCGAAACGGATTCGCCATGAGCTCAATGGCGAGTGCAAGCCCTGCGGGATCAGCAAGCAACGGCGTCACATCTTTGAAGACGATGCCTGGCTTTGGAAAGTCTGGAACATCACGAATGAGGCGCGAAAGCTGCGAGTGCATTGAAGCACGGTAGCGACCAACGCATGGATGCGGGTATAGTCGAAGCATGGCCGACGCTGGTGACAAGACCGAACGCAAAGCAGTCCTTGAAACCGTTGAGCCTGTTGGCAAGCGCGTGCTCATTCGCAAGGATGAGGACAAGAAGATCACCAAGGTTGGCTTGCATCTTCCTGACAAGATGGAGATTCCAACCATCACTGGTCGCGTGGTCGCGGTGAGTACCGAAATCGAGCGCGACGACAACTATCCAATCAAGCAATACGACCGCGTGCTGTTCAATCCGAAGCACGCGATTCCCGTGGACTTTGAAGGCGACAATCGACTCTTCGTGATTCCGATCGAAGATGTAGTCGCGGTCTTTCGGCGGGAAAAAGCGTGAGTCGCTTTCCCGCGGCGCATGCTGCGAGCGTGGGGGCTGCTGCCGCGCGAACTATCGAGCCGTTTGCAGTTGTGAATGCGACGCATGATGCGACGGTGCGTAGCCATGCATTGCGCATTCGTCTGCCAGGATCGAAGAGTCTGACGAATCGCCATCTTGTGCTTGCGGCGTTAGCTGAAGGCACCACGGAACTGCGCGGGATTCTGCACTCTGATGATTGCGATCGTTTGCAGTTTGCACTCATGTTGATGGGCGCGCAGTTCAAAGAGAAGGGCGACCTCTTGCAGGTGAAGGGTGTCGCGGGTCGACCCAATGCGGTGGAGCTTCTCAACTTAGGTGAAGGCGGCACTCCGACGCGATTCATGCTGGCGGTCGCGGCGCTTGCTGATGGTGAAACTGAAGTCGACGCGAGCGCGCGCATGCGTGAACGACCGATTGGCGAAGGCGTTTCGATGTTGCAAGCGCTTGGTGCGCAGGCGAGTTGGGGCGCAACGGCGGGTGCACTTCCTGTGCGCGTGCGCGGCGTGATGACGGGCGGTTCGATTGAAGTTGGTCGCACGGCGTCGAGCCAGTTTGTGTCGGCGCTGATGTTGGTGGCGGCGCATTGCGCGCGCGGCATTGATTTGCATTTCACCGAGACGCCGACGAGTGCGTCATATCTCGCGCTCAGTTACGACGCGTTGCGGCAGGCGGGGATTGAAGCGAGTCTTGCGTTTGGTCCGACGATTGTTGGTGCGGCTCATGCGGCTTCGCAGTGGAACGGACTTGCGCGCATCACGATTGCGCCCGCACGCGTGAAGGGATATCGCGCAGTGATTGAGCCTGATGCATCGAGCGCTGTCTACATCGCAGCGCTAGCGGCATTGATTGGCGTGCCGATTGAACTCACGGATCTACCGCGACGCGGCGCGCAGCCTGACTTCGCGTTTCTGTCTGATCTTGAATTGCGCGGTGCGCGCGTTGAGGAAGTGAAGACGGCGAGTGGTGGCGTTGCGACTCGAGTCACGCGTCAACACGCGTTGCGCGCGCGCGATGCGGACTATTCCGCAGCACCCGATGCCGCAGTGATGGCGATGGTGCTCGCAGGACTCTGCGATGGTCCAAGTCTGTTCACGGGACTCGCAACGCTGCGGGTGAAGGAATCGGATCGCATTGAAAGTGTTGCGGCGGGCTTGCGTGCGCTCGGTGGTCAAGTCGACACTGGTCCTGATTGGGCGCGCGTGTATCCGCTGCCGCTGCAACTCACGCCGGCCACGATTTCTTCAGCGAATGACCACCGTATTGCGATGAGTTTCGCGGTACTCGGTTGCGCGCGCGCTGGGGTTACCATTGCGGATCCTGCAGTTGTGAGCAAGAGTTGGCCGTCGTTTTGGACTGCACTCGATCTACTTCGGACTGAGGTTGTGCGGCAGAATGGCGCGCCTTCAAGCAGTAAGGAACAGAAAGCGGAATGACGCGCGAATGAAGCACGGAATCTTTTGGCACTTTGCACGACGCATGCTCAAGCGACGAAAGCTCGCGATTGGCGCAATTGTCTTTTCGATTGTGAGCGCAGGCGGACTTGCGTCTGGATTGATCGCCATCGGCCCTCTGCTCAAAGTCCTCATGAGTGGTGAAGCGAGTGTAAATCTCCACAGCATCATGGTGGAATGGTTGAGCGAACATGCGTCGGTTGCAGGCTATGTGCCCGATGCACTGGTGGCCGCGCTTCCGACGGATCGTTTCCTCGGCATCGCCACGATTCTCGGTGCGCTGCTCGCGCTCACGATCTTTGGTGCCATCGCGAATTTCCTCCATCAATACTGCTCGCTCACGCTGTCGATGGTGACGGTGAGTGAGATTCGGCTGAGTGCGTATCGCCATGCGCTGCGGCTTCCGCTGTCGGTGGTGTTGCGACGCGGGCCAGCTGAAATCGTTTCGCGCGTGACGCGTGACACCGCCGAACTTGAACGCGGCTTCATTGCGCTCACGAGCAAAGCACTCTCGCAATTGACCAAGGGAATCGCGGCGTTTATTGCGGCCGTGTGGTTTGATTGGCGACTCACCATTGTCGCGATCATCGTCGCGCCGATCATTGGCACGGTGCTTCGCAAATTTGGCAAACGCATCAAGCGCGGCAGTCGCAACACGCTCAAGGCGTATGAAGATTTGCTGCGTACATCGAATGAATCGATGCAAGGATTGCGCGGCATCAAGACGGCGACGGCGGAGCGTTTCGCGCGTCGTCGTTTCGGTCGAGCTAATCGCGCAGTGATCACCCAAGATCGTCGCGTGCGGCTTGCACGTGCGCTGTCAACGCCGATCGTTGAAGTGATGGCTATCACCGCCATCATGGGTCTTGCGTTGTTGGCCGCGCATGAGATCGTGCAAGGGCGCATGCCGTTCGACCGCTTCATCATGGCGCTCGGATCGCTCGGTGTCGCTGGTGCAAGTTTGCGGCCGCTCACAGGATTGCTCAACGACATTCAAGCAGCCTCGGCGCCAGCAGAGCGACTTGCGGAAATCATGGCGATTCCAGGCGAAGGCATGCGTGAGCGCGATCTGCCGTGGCTGCCGCGTCATGCGAAACACATCGCGTTTGAGCGAGTGAGTTTTCGCTACGAAGGTGCCGAGCGCGATGCGGTGCACAATGTGACGCTCACGATTAACCACGGGGAGTTCGTAGCGATTGTTGGACCCAACGGTTGCGGCAAGACCACGCTTGCAAGTTTGCTCGTGCGCTTGTTCGATCCCACAGAAGGGTCGGTCGCGATGGATGGGATTGATGTGCAGGCTGCGAGTTTGTCGAGTCTGCGCAATCAAATCGGAGTCGTGCCGCAAGAGCCATTGCTGGTGCGTGGAAGCATTCGCGAGAATGTCGCGCTCGGACTCGATCATGTGTCGGCGCAGATGATGGATCGAGCGTTGACGCTTGCGCACGCAGCGCAATTTGTTGCAGCACTTCCCAATGGGCTTGACAGCGAACTCGGTGAAGGCGGCACGGGGCTCTCAGGCGGTCAACGACAACGGCTCGCCATTGCGCGCGCGTTGGTGCGCGATCCGTCGGTGCTCATTCTCGATGAAGCGACGAGCCAAATTGATGCGGAAAGCGAAGTGCAAATTTCAGCCGCGATTGATGACTTCAGACGCGGTCGGACGGTGATCGCGATTGCGCATCGACTTACGACTGTGCGCAGCGCTGATCGCATCGTGGTGATGGAAGACGGTCGCGTGAGTGACATGGGTTCCCACGCACAACTGCTGCAACGCTGCGATCTCTATCGACGACTCGTGCAGACACAACTGGTGAGTTGAGTGGGGCGAAGTGTGGTTGCTACAGTGCCGCCCTTGCAACGCACTCGGTCTGCACGCACGCGGTTACGACTTTCAACCTTCATATGAGCCTTTCGACCTACTTTCGCACTCTCCTCGGCGCAGCAGCGCAGTCGGACTTCGACCTCGCGAGTTCGTTGGCAGCGAGCGCGAAGGATGCGCGTGCGGCGGCTGATGCGATGAAGTCGTTTGGCGCGCAACTTCGTACAGAATCCGAACAGTCGCTCGCGCGTGTCGACAGCGAACTCGCTCGTCTAAGCGCGCGCGTTGAAGCGATGCCGGAGATGCGCGCGCAGCTCGAAAACTTCGTCGGAAGTCTTGGGCGAACGATGACGGCGGCGGCGGATCGACTTGAAACTGTCGATGATCGAATTCATCGCATCGAACAGCAGTCGCGCACGCAGACGGAAATCTTGTCGCTCGCACGCGCTGAACTCGATCGCCAAGGACGCGGCATCGCGAGCATCGATGGGCAACTCAAGTTTGAGTCGCAAGTGAAAGCGTTCGAAGAAGCGTTGACGCGATTGTCGGCCGCAAGCGAACGCACCGAAACACTCGTGCGCGAAATGGATGAACGACGAGTGCGCATCGCGCGCGTCGAGCAGATGACCATCGCCGCCACCATTCTTGCCGCCGCAGCCATTCTCGTGACGCTGGTTCGATAGTCCCTCTACGCACATCACATGAGAAAGCTCTTTCCGAAAGCCGATCCCGACGCACCCAAGGTTCCCTACCTGCAGAAGATGATCGGGCTCTTTTTTGCGTTGGTCATGATCTGGGTGCTCTTTGGTCGCGGTTCGCCGATTGCGGATAAGGACGGCGGTGAGTTGGGCACGATCGCGAGTTCAAACGCCAACATGCCGATGACTGTGCCCAAGCCGCGCGTTGCGTCGCTGAGTCCTGCGATCACCGACTCGCTCGTCGCACTCGGTTTGCAAGCGCATGTTGTTGGTCGAAGTGGCTATTGCCGTAGCGTCGATGCTTCGATTGCGGTTGTTGGCGATTTGCGCGAGTTCGACGCAGAGCGCCTCGCACTCGTCGCGCCTGATGTGCTTTTCGTGCAACCGCCGCTTGCTGGCGTCGATCCTGCACTGCGCGAGTATTGCGACGCGAAACACATCATGCTTCGCGCGAGACGCATTGATTCAATCGCAGATCTCAGCGCGCTTGTAGATGACATTGAACTCGCATTCGACTCCGCCGATGCGTCGACAAAGACGACGCTCGCGATTGCACTCAGTCGCTATCGCGCGTTACTCGCGCCGCCGCCGCCGCTCGAAGCAAACGCACCGCGCGTGTTACTCGTCGTCAGTGTTGATCCATTCCTCGCCATCGGCCGCGGCGGTTACCTCGATGAACTGCTCACCGCGGCGGGCCTTGCGAATGTGCTTGATCGTCCTGGCTACCTTGAATTGTCGACCGAGCAACTGCTGTTGCTTTCGCCTGATGCAATTCTGGGCGTAAGTGAAACAGCAGCGGGGGCCGCGAAGATTGACGCCGCCATGCGCCGACTTCCGTGGAGCAATGGCGCGCCAAAGATCAATTCGCGTGCGCTGCCAGCGCTGCTCTCGCCAAGCCTTGCCGCGCTTGATGCTCGCGATGAACTCGCGCGCCTCGCGGCGGGCGCGAAATGAAACTGCGAGGCATGACCGTGCTTGTGCTGGTCTTGATCGTCGCCGCGGTCGCGCGTGTGATGATTGGTCCCGCTGAACACGACGGCCGTATTCATCTCGCGTTTGGAATTCCAACGACAGCATTGTTCCGTCTGCGCATCGGCGCCGTGCTCAGCGCAGGATTTCTCGGCGCCGCGCTTGGGCTTGCGGGACTCGCTTTGCAAGTGCTGTTGCGCAATCCGCTCGCGAGCCCATTTGTGCTGGGGATTTCCAGCGGTGCGGGTTTCGGCGTCGCGCTCGTGCTTGCGCTCGCGTGGCGCTTCTCGCTGCCCGCAATTGCGTTTGGTGGCGAAGTTGTCGGCGCCGCGGTTGGCGCGCTGTCAACGCTCGCGCTGGTCGCGTGGCTTGGGCGTTCGCGCACCGGTCACGACACGACAACGCTGCTGCTCGCGGGTGTGATCCTCGGCGGCATTCTGTCCGCGGGCACGATGCTGCTCGAACAATTCGTTCCCCACGGACTCCGCGGTGATTTGCTGTCGTGGATGGCGGGTCGATTGCCAGAGCTACCAACCACCGCCGCAAGCGCGACGCTGGTCTGCTGCGTCGCGCTCGGTTTGCTCGTCATGCAACTGCACGCGCGCGCACTCGATGTCGCATGTTTGTCAGATGAAGAAGCGAGTTCGTCGGGCGTCAATCTGCGGCGGCTGCGCGTGATGCTTTTCCTCGTTGGTGGCCTGCTAGCCGCGGTGGCCGTGGCCTACGCAGGACCAATCGGATTCATCGGGCTCGTCGGTCCGCATCTCGCACGGCGGCTGATTGGCGCGCATCATCAATGGCTTGTGCCAGGCGCCGCCGTGGCGGGTGGCGCGTTGTTAGTCACCGCGGATGTCGCGCGTCAATTGATCGATGTTGGAACAGGCAGATTGCCCGTGGGTGTGGTGACTGCGCTCGCAGGTGGTCCAGCATTTCTGTGGCTGTTACGGAGTGGCCGATGGCGCACATAAATCCTCCGCAATCCACCGCCGACAAGACGCTGTTTGTCGCGCGCGAAACCACCGTGGTGTACGGCGGTCTTCGCGCGCTTGATGCGGTCACGCTGCAGGTCGAAGTGGGGGAGATCATCGCCCTTGTTGGCCCCAATGGCTGCGGGAAAAGCACGCTTCTGCGTGTTGCCGCGCATGTCTGCGGTGATGAGTACATCTCTGGCACTCGCATGGTGAAGGGTGAAGCGTCCAACCGTTTGGCTGCGCAAAGCCCCGCGCGATTGGCGCGTTGCGTCGCGTTCGTGCCGCAACGCCCCGATGTTGCAGCTCCGTTTCGCGCGCGCGAGATTGTGCGTCTTGGGCGCTATGCCGTTGGCGATGACGAAGCCGCGGTGGAGCGCGCGCTTGAGGATGTTGGATTGCAAGACCGCGGTGAAGTGCCCTATCACGCGCTTTCCGGCGGCGAGCGTCAACGCGTCGCCCTCGCGCGGGCATTTGCGCAACTCGACCACGGCGGACTCTTGCTCCTCGATGAACCCTTCAGCGGGATTGATCCGGGCGAAGTGGCGCGTGTGGTGGGCGCGCTGATTCGACGCGCGCGTGTCGGCGCGGTGGTGCTCTCGCTGCATGATCCTGGACTTGCTCGCGCGATTGCGACGCACGCGGTGGTCATGCGCAAGGGAACAGTGCTCGCCGCGGGCCGCGCCGCCGACACGCTCACCACGGCAATCCTCAGCAAAGCCTACGGTCACGAGATGATCGAAAGTTCGGCGTGGATCGTCCCGCAACTTTCTCCGACTGTTAGGATGCGGCCGTGACACAGATCTACTGGATCATCGCCATCGTTGTGCTGCAAGCCGTAATGGCTGCCATAGCAAAGAAGGCGAAGGACAAGGCGGATGCGGCAGCCGCCGCTACAGCTGCAGGCAACCCGCCGACTACTGCGCCGACTACCGCGCCGCAGACCGCGCCGCGGACTGCACCCGCCGCAACTGCGAGCCGCGCTGCCAACACGAAGTCAACCGCGCGCGCGGCACCCGCGGTCGCCCGTGGTGGCGTGACTCCGAAAGCCCCGCCGAAACGCACCGTCGCAACCGCGACTCGAGGCGCCGTCTCAGGCAAGACGCATACCGCCGTGGCACGGCCGCATCAATCGCGTATCGACGCCGAGAACATCGACGCGATGCACAGTCGCCAGCGCTTGGCGCAAAGCGTCGCCAAAGTGAGAGCGGCAGAAGCGAAGGTGGTGGGGTTGGCAGGCGTGGAATACGTCGCCACCAAGATCATCGCCTCTTCGCACGACTATCGCGTAAGCCCTGCGTCAATCCGCAGCGCGCTGCGCAACCCCGCTCGAGTTCGCGAGGCATTCGTCCTCGCTGAGATCCTCGGCAAGCCAAAATCGATGGTGTGAGCGTTGGCGATGCAAGGTCGATGGCGGCGGTACTCCGCTCAATCGAGCACATCTGCCGCGCTTCTCAGATTAGACCCCGTTTGCATGCGGATCGACCCACGATCGACCACGATCGCCACTCGACCAGAGCAGTGACTTGGGTTTTCCGCTATTGTCCGACCACGCGGCGACGCCGCAACCACACCCATGATTGATATTCGAAAGCTCAAAGAACTCGTCCGACTCATGGTCGAAAACGACCTCACCGAACTTGACCTCCGCGACGAGCAAGAGACGGTCACCGTGAAGCGCCCCGGCCTTCACGCCACGCCGCAACTCATGCCTCAGTTCGTGCAACAGGCTCCGATGATGATGCCCGCCGCCGCCCCCGCGGTTGCCGCCGCCGTCGCCCCGCCCGCCGAGAAACTCCCCGCCATCGAGAGCCCCATGGTCGGCACCTTCTACGCCTCCGCAGGCCCCGACAAAGCGCCCTTTGTGGGCGTCGGTTCCAAGATCGGTCCCGACACCACGGTCTGCCTGATCGAAGCCATGAAGATCTTCAACGAAATCAAGGCCGAAACATCAGGCACCGTCGAAGAAGTGCTCGTCAAGAGCGGTCAACCCGTTGAGTTCGGTCAGGCGCTGTATCGCATTCGCCCCAACTGATTTGCTTTATGTTCAAGAGAATTCTTATCGCAAATCGTGGCGAAATCGCCTTGCGCGTCATTCGCGCAGCCAAGGCGCTCGGCATCGAAACCGTCTGTGTGTATTCCACCGCCGACAGCCAAGGTCCGTGGCTTGAGCAGGCTGACCTCACGGTCTGCATCGGTCCTGGACCGAGTCCTCAAAGCTACCTGCGCATCGACCGCATCATCGCCGCCGCCGAAGTGACGCACGCCGATGCGATCCATCCTGGATACGGCTTCCTCAGCGAGAACGCGCACTTTGCAGAAGTCTGTCGTGACTCGGGTTTCGAGTTCATCGGACCGAGCCCTGAAGCGATGGCGTTGCTCGGTGACAAAGTGAGTTGCAAGAAGATGGCGCGTCGCGCTGGCACTCCCGTGTTTCCTGGCACCGAAGATGCAATCGAAGACATTGAAGAGGCAGTCAAGGTCGCAAGCGAAGTCGGTTACCCCGTCATCGTGAAAGCGACCGCGGGCGGTGGTGGTCGCGGCATGCGTGTGGCGCGCGATGAAGCACAACTGCGTGCGGGCATCGAAAGTGCGCGACAAGAAGCGCTCGCAGCATTCGGCAATGGCGCTGTCTACATCGAGAAGTTTCTCGAAAACGCGCGGCATTTCGAAGTGCAAACGATCGGCGACAAGCATGGCAACGCGGTGCATTTGTTCGAACGCGATTGCTCAAGCCAGCGCCGTCATCAGAAATTGATCGAAGAAGCTCCTGCGCCTGGCGTTGATCCGATCAAGCGCAAACTTGTCTGCGAAAGTGCGGCAGCGTTGATCGCAAGCGCGAAGTATGCGGGTGCCGCGACCGTTGAGTTTCTCATGGACGCGCAGCAGAACTTCTACATGTTGGAAGTGAACACGCGTGTGCAAGTCGAGCATCCTGTGACCGAAATGATCACGGGCATCGACATCGTGCGCGAGCAGATCATGGTTGCTGCGGGTAAGCCGCTGAGCGTGAAGCAGTCCGACATTCACGCCAACGGTCATGCGATTGAATGTCGCATTAATGCTGAAGATCCTGATCGCGGCTTCATGCCGCAAGCGGGGCTCATCGAAACATTTGTCGCGCCAGGTGGGCTTGGTGTGCGACTCGATTCGCATGCACGGGCGGGTTACCGCATCCCACCGAACTACGACTCGATGATTGGCAAGCTCATTGTGCATGGACCAACGCGCGAGATCGCGATTGCACGCATGAAGGTCGCGCTCGGTGAATTCAAAATTGGTCCAGTGAAGACGACAATTCCGTTGCATCGTCGACTCATGGACAATATTGATTTCGCGAATGCGACCTTCGACATTCATTATGTTGAGCGCTTGTTTAAGGCGGACGAAGCTGCGAAAGCCGCGACGCTCGTTGAGGCGACCGCGTGAGTAAAGTTGGTGCCGCGCATGAGGTGGACGCACGCGTCACGCTCGCCGACATCGTTGCGGCGAGAAGTCGCATTGCGAGTGGCGTGGTGCGTACGCCATGCGCGCATTCAGCCGCGCTGTCGCAGATCACGGGCTGCGATGTCTTCGTCAAACTTGAGTATCAACAACGCACGGGCAGTTTCAAAGAACGCGGCGCGCGCAACGCGATGCTGCAACTCTCGCCTACTGAACGCAGTGCGGGTGTTGTCGCGGCGAGGGCTGGCAATCACGCGTTGGCGGCCGCTTGGCATGGTCGCGATCTCAACATTCCCGTCACGGTGGTGATGCCCAAGGTGGCGCCACTCGTCAAACAAGCGCGTTGCCGAGAACTCGGCGCGAATGTGTTGATTTACGGTGCGAATATCGCGGAAGCAAAGGAACTCGCCGACAGCCTCGCGAGCAATCAGGGGCTCGCCTACATCCACGGCTTCAACGATGCGGCGATCATCGCTGGTGCGGGCACGATCGGACTCGAACTCATCGATGAAGTCCCTGATCTCGATGCAGTGATCGTTCCTGTTGGCGGCGGTGGATTGATTGCGGGTGTGAGTATCGCGCTCAAAGAAACGAAGCCGAGCGTGCGCGTGATTGGCGTTGAGCCGCAGCGCGCTGCGAGTTTTGCTGAAGCGTTACGCACAGGAAAGCCCACGCGAATCGTGATGGAACCGACGCTTGCCGACGGTCTCGCTGTCCCCGAAGTCGGCGCGCGAGCGTTTGAGTTAGCCAAGACGCGCGTGGACCGCATGGTGATGGTGAGCGAAGAGCTCATTTCGCTTGCGATCCTGCGACTCGTCGAAATGCAGCACGGCGTCGTTGAAGGTGCGGGCGCTACTGCGCTTGCTGCGCTGCTTTCTGGCGAACTCACCGAACTCAAGGGCAAGCGTGTGGTGTTGCTTCTCTGCGGCGGCAACATCGATCCACTCGTGCTCGCGCGCGTGATCGAACACTCGCTTGCAGTTGACGGTCGCCTCGTCCAATTTGCCGCAACGATCAGCGATCGTCCTGGTGGACTTGCTGATCTTGCCGCCACCATTGCGAGCACAGGAGCGAGCGTGCAAGACATTCGTCACGAGCGAATCTTTGGTGGACCTGATGTGTCACGCGTGCGCGTGGCGTGCACGGTCGAAGTGCGCGATGCGCGTCATGCAGATGAATTGCAAGAAGCGTTGCGCGCTAAGGGCGTATTGGTGCATGAGCGCGTGCGTCCGCAAGCGCATGGATGACGGATGGATGACGGATGGCTGACCGATGGATGAACGAGCATCGATCACGGAGTGATCATAAAAGTGAAAAGAGGTCGTGATGCCAAGTGTGGTGATTCCTGCATACAACGAGGCAAATGGAATTGAACGCTGCATTCGCGCGGTGCTTCGTGATGGCAATCGAAGACTTAGTTGTTGTTGTGGTGCCGAACGCTTGCCGTGACGACACCGCCGCGCGCGCGCGCAGTTTCGGTGCGAGCGTGTTGGTGGCGGAAACAGCGCAAGGCGGCAAGACCAACGCGATCAATCTCGGCGAACGCACGCTGCGCGAACATGGGCGAGATCTGTTTCCGCGGTTGTTTCTCGATGGTGATATCGAACTCGAAGCAGGAACGCTGCGCGCGCTCTTCGCCGCCGCGGCAGCAACAGGTACGCGTGTGGTCGCCGCGCAGCCACGCTTTGATGCCGCGCGCAGCGATTTTCTGTCGCGCTGCTTTTACGATGCCGATCGCTTCAATCCATATCACTTGACCACCGCGCCCAACGGCGGCGGCACCTATTGCGTGAACGCAGAGAGCCGTGCGCGCTGGGGGGAGTTCCCCAACATCATCGCTGACGACAGTTTCGTGGAGCGCCACTTTGCGGCGAGTGAACGCAAGACTTTGCTCGGCTCCTACTCAATCGTGCGAGTCCCACGAACCTACGCCGCGCTGCGCGGAGTGAGCGCACGCAAGCGTGAAGGCGCGCGTGAACTCGAAGCGATTCTCCCGCTTCGGCGCGATCAGCACGCCGCGAGCGGCACATTCCGCGTCGTCGCGCGCGCGCTTCTTCCGCTGCCGCATCGTTGGCCGTCATTCGCGGTCTGGGCGTTTACGAAATGGCTTGAACGCATAGAACGAGGCAAAATTGCGGCACAAACGGGCACTGACCGTTGGCAGCAAGACACATCGTCGCGCTCGTAAGCACGCCAAGCGGAGTTCCCTGCTTGTCCGAGAACAGACTCACGCGCCCACGCCGCAGGCCGTAACGAAGCGGCAATTTTGGCAAC
>QWPU01000031.1 GCA_003671065.1 Planctomycetota bacterium
AGCGTTGCTCATGCTTCCTGAGGCGACTGTTGTTGCGCTAGCTGTGGACAACGACGGCGCGTTGCTCGCAAGCGAAGCCGCTGCCGCGCTTGATCGCGCAGCGCATGAAGCGAGCGTGACACTCATCGGTCCCGCGCTCGGTCGCAGCGCGTCGGTCGACAACATCGTGATGCGTCTGATTACGCTTGGCGAAAAGCCTCTCATCATCGACGCAGATGCAATTCGCGCGTTCGCATCACATCAAGATCCCGCCCGCGATCTTCGCGGTGTCGTCGTCTTCACGCCTCATCCCGCTGAAGCGCGCGCGCTCGCACAACGACTTGAACTCGACATCGATTGTGTCGAACGCTCCACGCGTCCCCATGCCGCAATTGCGCTTGCGTCGCGCCTTGGTGCAGTGGTCGCCCTCAAAGGTGCGGGCACGATCACAAGCGACGGTCTCCATACATTTCGCTGCGATCACGGCAATGCAGCGCTCGCAACAGGCGGCAGCGGTGATGTCCTTGCGGGCGTCATTGCGGGCCTCTTCGCGCAGTTTGCAACGCACTCTTCATTCAACGCAGCAAGTCTCACTGCGCTCGCAGTCGACATTCATGCGCGAGCAGGCGACTTGTGGGCAGCGCGTCACGGCGAAGCAGGTGCGCTTGCGCATGAAATCGCAGACCTCGTGCCTGATGTCTTGCGCGCGATGCGTACTTCGTAGTAGCAAGCAGTCCGCGTTCGCTACAGTGTCGCGATGCCCCCTGACCACCAGCGCGTTTCGACACTCACCGACCGAACCTATGTCGAGGGCGTTTACTCGATCGTGAACCCGCAACTCGCGCAAACACGCACGAACAAGCCTTACTTGAAGTGCATGATTCGCGACGCGAGCGGCGAGATCACCGCGCGCGCATGGAGTTTCGAAGAAGCGCAATTTGAAGCGATCAACCAGTGCGGCTTTGTCTTTCTGCGTGGCTCAACGCAGGCGTATCAAGGGCAAGTCCAACTCATCATCGAACAGATCGAAGCAAGAGAAGTCACCGCCGAAGAAATGCTTGCGCTGCTGCCTTCGACCAACAAAGACATCGCTGAAATGTTTGGACGCGTCACGGAATTGCTGCGCTCGATGCAACATCCCGCGATGCGTGCACTTGCCGAGCAATACCTCAGCGACGAACGACTCATGGAAGATCTCCGCCGCGCGCCAGCCGCAATGAGCGTCCATCACGCGTGGATCGGCGGCCTGCTCGAGCACACGCACCAACTCATGGAGTTGGCCGATCGGATGCTTCCGCTCTATCCATCACTCAATCGCGATCTCGTCCTCTTCTCGCTGTTTGCCCACGACATCGGCAAGACCGTCGAACTCAGTTGGGAGCAAGGCTTCAACTACACCACCGAAGGCCAACTCATCGGCCATGTGGTGCGCGGTGCGATTTGGCTGCAAATCAAGGCCGCCGCGAGCGCGCGGGCAACCAACGAAAAGCTTCCAGGCGAAACGCTCCGCGTGTTGCAACACATCATGGTGAGTCATCACGGTCAACTCGAATTCGGCGCCGCGAAACTGCCCGCAACACCCGAAGCGATGTTCGTCGCCATGCTCGACAATCTTGACGCGAAGACGCAAGCATCGGTTACTGCGGCAAAGCGTGAATTCGCAGGCGGCGGCGACTGGAGTGACAAAGTCTGGGCGCTCGAGACGAAGATCTATCGGCCTGATCCGCTCGTCTAGCTCGGGCCGTTCCCAGGACGGCGCGCACTGCGTTCAAGATTTGATGCGATTCTCATCTTTCGAGATGGACAACGGGAACGGCCAAGTCCGATCGTTCGCAAGTTGCGCTGCACTCGATGCAGTTGAATGTGCGGCAATGCGTGCGCTGAGTTGCGCGAATTCATCAGTTCGAACGCGCCGTTCGCGCTTCAGCGCCTGATGCATGATTTGATACGCCGCGCGCTTGGCCGCTGGTGAGCCAGCAATCGCGCTGACGAGTGAACGCTTCGTGGAACCGCTGTCGTGAAACGGATCGTGTTGAAGTGCGTGCAGCGCAGAAGGTGTCACTATCGAGTCAAGCGTGGGGGCCCATTGTTGCAGCGGAGCCAGGCGCGTTGCCGTTGCGGCAATCATTGGCGCGAGGATTTCGGCTGCAGATGAACCACTCACCGCGCTCATCCAGCGTTCCATTGCGATGTCATACTTCGCGCCGCCTGTGCCGTGAATGAAGAGATCGCAACCAGCGAGTCGCGCGATTGCGGTGAGCGTGAGCGCGCGCGGTGCGATACGGAGTTCGTGTTCCGAGGCACGATCGGCATCGCGAAAGGCGCGTCGCGTCGCGGGCGGTTCCAACACCCAGAAGGGGAGTTCGTCGGGGGCAAGCGTTGCGATGCGTTCATCGCGGATCACTGCGTTGTACGCGCTACGCAGTGCCGCGAAATTCGCACGGATTGCGCGAGCGAGCGTTGTCGCGGCCAGCGCGGTGGCGGTGATGGTGAAGTCGACGATTGCGTGAGGCGCGAGTAAATCGTTGGCCGCATGCGCCATCTGCAGCGCGAGATTTTCGCGACCGAAGTGCGCGCGCACCGCGGATTCAATGCGTTTAAGTTGAACTTCGATGAGTGCGGGAACTTCGTGCGCGCGCTCGGGACGCATGATGCGCACAGGTTTGCGCAGCGCGTTGGGCGCAGTGCAACGAGGCGAGCGGTCGAGCGCGAAGCGAGTGATGGTTCCATGCTCGATGGTTGGCGAGAGCGCTGGATAGGCGATGAGCGATGCATCGTTTGTGTCGTGATCCACCACGACATGCACGACCGCGCCATTGATGTCTCTTGCGATTCGATGCGCGACAATGAATTTTTCGGCGATCCCCGCATGCCAGATTCCCGCCTGATGACCCGTCATGATGAGTGGGCGTTGGGTAGGAAGACCGAGTTCAGCGCGCGTTGTGCGCCGCCATTTCTCGATGGATTCACCGAGAAATGAAGCTCCTTCTGGTTGTGTGAAGTGCTCCGCGGCCTTGCGTGCAAACTCGCTCTCACTCATTCGCGCAATCCGTCCATGGCGCGAACGGGCAAACGCCGCGCGCAACTGCGGATCTCGTGATGCATGGTTTCGCGATAGGTCATCAGCCGACGCTCAGGTTCATCGAGCCCACCGCCAAAGGTACGCGTCATATCCACATAGATTCGACGCACCGAAAGCTCGCGTACACGCAGACCGCTTGCCCGCGCTTGCACCCAGAATTGCATGGGAAACTCATAGCCATTCGCGTCGAGGGTGAGCGCGGCGCAGGGTGCCGCGCGATACGCCTTGTAGCCGCAGAACGCATCAGTGATCCCAAGCGAGAGGCGCTCGTTGAGTTCCTTCGTCAGTATCGCATTGATGCGACGACGATCCTCAGGCGCAGGATCTCCTGGCAATGATTCATCGATGTAGCGCGAACCACTGACAATATCAGCGTCGCCTTGTGCCGCCGCTGCCGCAAACATCGGCAAACTCGCGGGCTCGTGCTGCTCATCGCAATCCATCGAGATCACCCAGTCGTAACCGCGGAAGTCCGCCCATTCAAGCATGTCACGCATCGCGCGACCGTAGCCGCGATTCTTTCCGTGGCGAATCACCTCGACGGGATGCTTTGCAAGCAGCGAAGGAGTCGAGTCAGTCGACCCATCATCAATCACGAGGATTTCGCCGCCAAACTGCGATGCGTAGTGAGTCACTGCGCTCAAGACGCGTTCAACCGAACGCTCTTCGTTGAAGACGGGAATGGCGATGAGAATGCGCGGTGCTGGAGGAGAGGACTGCGTCAATCGACAGGAAGTCCCTTCGATTTCCAGAGTTTTCGTAGTTCATCAAGCGCGATGAGTTCCGTGAGCGTGCCATCAGGATCGGTGCGCCGCACCCGTCGGCCGCTCGCGTCGAACTCTTGCACGAGTTTCGCGGGCGCGCTGCCGAATTGAGTTTCAAGGCGAAATCCGCTGGCGATGCGCGACCATGTCTCGCGGCGCTGCGGCAGTTTCTCTTCGCGTTGATCGAACGCGTAGTCCATGAACTCAAGACTCTCGAGCGCGCTGCCAAACATCGCTTCGCCAAGAACAGCGAGATCATGCGGCAAGAGTTGTCCAAGCACGATGAGCTCCGCTTGCGACACATACGCAGGTGGCAGCGGCCATTCTTGCGGCGTGCGCGTCATGCCATCAGCAGTCGCCGAAATTACTTTGAGTTTCGGGCGCGGATCGCCTGCGCTCGGTGCGCTGCGCACGCCAGTTTGTGCATTGGAGCGAGTCGCGCGTTTGTGCCGTTCTGTCGAACGAATTGACCAACACTCGCTCGAGCGATCCCATGCGACGAAGTAGCGGCTTTGGACATCGAGGGTATGAGTAGAATCAGCATTGACCACGACGCGCGCATCTACGGTAGCGAGAAGTCCAGCGATGGCGTCCTCGTCCTTCAATGTCTTTGCGTCGCGCGATGCGTCGGTTTCGCCTTTTTTCCCCTCACGAACGCGCACGGTCATGTAGCCAAAATCTTGAAGATCGCCGTTGGCGTCAGGTCGTCGCATGCGATAGAACAGAGGATCGGGCGCGATCGTCGCACGCAACATAGCTGGAGTGATCGTCTCAGTGAGCGCTTTTCCACGGCCAAGTAGATCGAGTCGCTCAAGCGCGGCGCGTCGGTCATCTTTCAACGCAATCGTCGCAAAGCAACGATCGAGTAACGGTCGCAGGCGCGCAAACTCCGCGTCAAGAAGGACGAGCGAGAACACGAGATACTGGTCCTGTGCGCGAGGAACGATGAGCGTGCCCGTGATGCCTTTGCCGCCGCCTTCCAGTGGGACGCTGATGTAGAGCAAGCGTGATTCCGCGCCCGCGATGAGTCGCGCTTCATCAAGCACCACTTCAAATTTTTGTTGCTTGCCGCGCAACTCCTCGAGATAGGCAGCGCATTGCGTTGCCGCGGTGCTGTCGGCTTTCGAAGCGGTGAGCGCGCTGACACGCATTCGCCAAGTGGGAGTTTCGCCAGCACCTGCGAGGAGATAGTTCGCGGTGGGGGTGCGTTCCACGCGCAGTGACGCGTTGATCGGCACTCGCATGGTGAAACCGAGTAGCTCGCCGTCGAGCGGAGTCTCAGCGAGCCCGTCGTTGCTCGCAACGGTGGTGGTTTGGCTCGACGGCGGGGGCGCAGAGTGAGCTGAGTCCGAGAAGTTCAGGTTTGCATCACTCCGCTGAAGCACGACGCCGCTGGCTTGAATCGCCTCGCTCCCAAGCGAGGCGGTCATCACGAGAGCGATGATCCATCGAGTGAATCGCAGAGGCGCGCGGGTTGCTCTCAACGCGGCAACCGCACTATCAATCGCTTTCGCGCCAGTTAAATCGTGTGAAACCATGGGGGGCACAATCGTAGTGTGGAGTTGGCCTGTTGTGATTGAGTTCGATGTAATCATGCGCGGACATTGGTGTCGAACGAGCACAACGCCCTCACCCCGATAACGCAACATCTCCGCCTCCGCGCCGCTCTTAAGTAGCGAACAGATTGACACGGACGCGGAAGTCGCTATCTTCCTCGATCCTCGCCTGCTCGGCCACAAGGTCAGCAGGCGTGTTCGTCGATGTATGTTTGCAGTACATGCAGGCAGGATCATCGGTGAGACAAGACGACAGAAGTTCTTTGGCAAGTGAGTGAATGACAAGTGTGAGATCCCGAGAAACATGCAGGAAACTGCAGGAATCACGAGGTTTCAGTGGAACGCGTCAAGAAGCGTGTACAGAGAAGCGTGTATAAAAGTTGTGAGAACACGAGTAGTGAGCACACGAGAAAAACCTCGAGAGCTCATCACCTCATGATCTTCTAGACAGCAATGCAAGTCTGAAATATTGGAGCGATCACATGACTGGCGGCAAATTCAGAATCCGAATGGAAGCCTACGACCACCAAGCCCTCGATGCCTCGGCACGAGAAATTGTTGATCAAGCCAAGCGCACCGGTGCTCGCGTTGCGGGTCCGATTCCACTGCCAACTCGTCGCGAGATCTACACAGTCCTTCGCTCACCATTTATTGACAAGAAGTCGCGCGAGCAGTTCGAAATCCGAACGCACAAGCGCGTCATCGACATCACCGAATGGAACCACCGCACCACCGACGCGCTTCAGCGCTTGGTTGTCCCAGCAGGTGTGTTCCTTCGAATCAAGGCCTGATAAAGGCCTAAACAAGCCAACCGCACGAAGGACGTTCCTTCCTGCACGACAGCACATGCCATGTACCTCTCGCCGTCTTGATCATGCTTGATCACGCCTAGCAAGTTGAACCTCTGGTAGTACACGAAAGCGAATCGCAAGCATATGAGTAACAAGCCCTGCACCATCGCCATCCTCGGTCGCAAGATCGGTATGACGCGATTCTTCCTCGACAACGGCAAGAACATTCCCGTGACTGTGATCGAAGCTGGTCCTTGCGTCGTGACGCAAGTGAAGACCACTGATCGCGACGGCTACTCCGCTGTGCAGTTGGCTTTCGAAGACATGAAGGCGCGCAACTCCTCGATGCCAATGATCGGTCACGATCAGAAGGCTGGATCTGATCCGAAGCGTCTCCACCGCGAAATGCGTGTGATTGATGATGCCTCGGCCAACGCCTTTGAGCTCGGTCAGTTGATCACCGTGAGTGCCCTCGATGGCACCGCGTATGTCGATGTGATCGGTACGAGCAAGGGCAAGGGTTTCGCAGGCAACATGAAGCGAAACAACTTCAAGGGCATGAGCGCAACGCACGGTACGGAGCGCAAGCACCGCACCGGCGGTAGCATCGGCTCGCACGGTACTGACCGTGGTCACGGTGCAAAGATCAAGAAGGGCAAGCGCATGGCTGGCCACATGGGTGACGAGCGCGTCACTGTGCGCAGCTTGGATGTCGTGAAGATCGACGTCGAGCGCAATCTGCTTCTGGTCAAGGGACCGATCCCTGGTGCCAACGATGGATATCTCTTCATTCGCGCAGCAACTCGCCTCTTCAAGCGGAAGGCAAAGAAGCTCGTAACGAAGTAAATGACTGAATCAAGTCGCTGCGGAGCGTGATCCGTAGCGAGTCAGACACATGACAAAACCGTGTTAAACACTGTGTGAGGTGACAAACCGAACAGAGTCCAAGCCCAAGTCCTAGCAATGGAATTTGGGAGTTCACAAGGCCGCTTGCGGAACCAGTGAACAGGAACATTTCAAGCGTCTGCGCGAGTCAATCAACCACCTGCAACAGCATGTGCGCGAACGACAGACCCAGACGAATTCACCAAGTCGATTCCTACTCCGTGCCACTATTAACAGGCACGCAGAGGATGAAGCGAAGAAGCGGGCAACAGCCCGATAGAGGCGAGTATTTATGATCGAACTACCGATCTACGATTCCAACGGCAAGAAGGTTGACACCCTGCAGATTGATGCTGCAGAGCTCGGCGGAGAAGTCCGCTACGCATTGCTCAAGCAGGCGTATGTCATCACCCACGGCAACCAACGTCAGGGCTCAGCCCGTACGAAGAGCCGAGGCGACGTTCACGGTTCCACACGCAAGCTCTACAAGCAGAAGGGCACCGGCAACGCACGCGCTGGTGCTTCGCGCACGCCAATCCGTAAGGGTGGTGGTGTGACCTTCAAGAAGACCCGCACTCGCGAGGACTTCCGCACTGAGCTTCCTAAGAAGATGCGTCGCCTTGCTAACCGCAACGCGCTGCTCGCCAAACTCATTGACAACGAAGTGAAGTGCTTCAACGCGCTTGATTTCAAAGCCCCAAAGACAGCTGAGTTTGCCAAGCTCATGGCGTCGGTCGGTATCGACCGCACCTGCCTTGTCGCCACCGATAAGGGCAACAAGAACGCGATGCTTTCCGCCCGCAACTGCGCTGGCGTGGATGTCATCCGTATCGATCAACTCAACGCCTTCGCGCTGCTGAATCACCGATACCTCATCGTTGACAAGGCCGCGCTTGTGTCGTTCATCGATAGCACCTGCTTCGGAAGCGAAGAAGAGTCTGACGAAGTCGCTGCGGCAGCACCTGCCAAGGCTCCTGCGAAAGCCAAGGCTCCAGCCAAGGCTCCAGCCAAGGCTCCAGCCAAGGCCAAGGCTTCAGCCGAAGGCAAGACTCCAGCCGCAGCCGCTCCAAAAGCAGCGAAATCAACTAGCAAGAAGGAAGGCGCCTGATGGACCCAATTCACATCATCATCCGTCCAATTGTGACCGAGAAGGCCACATGGGGCGCTGGTCACCAAAACCGCTTCGCGTTCGAAGTGTCGAAGCTCGCTTCGAAGACTCAAATCAAGTACGCGATCGAGAGCCTCTACAAGGTTCGCGTCGTGGGCGTCGCTACCCAGATTCGTGCGCTGCGTAACCGCGCGTATGCCTACGGACTCGTCCAAGGTAAAACTTGGAAGCGCGCCGTTGTCAAGATTCACGCCGAAGACAAGATCGAAATCTTCTGATTCCTCTGCTCTGAGAAATAGGAAATACACATGGCAATTCGTGTCTACAAGAGAACCACCAACGGACGCCGCAACGCGTCGGTGAATCTCCATTCGGAAGTGACGAAGAAGACTCCAGAGAAGTCGCTCCTTGCTCCACTCGTCCGCGGAAGCGGTCGCAACGTGCAAGGCAAGATCACGATCCTCGGTCGCGGTGGTGGCCACAAGCGTCGCTATCGCAAGATTGATTTCCGTCGCAATAAAGATGCGGTGGGAGCCAACGCTGCGGGCGCGATCGTCGTCGGCATCGAATACGACCCAAACCGCTCATCGCACATCGCGCTGCTGCGCTATCCAGATGGTGACCTCCGCTACATTCTGTCGCCTAAGGGCCTCAATGCAGGCGACACCATCATGAGCTCAGCGGATCAGATCGATCCAAAGATCGGCAATTGCATGCCGATCAAGCACATCCCAACTGGCCAAGCTCTTCACAATGTGGAGATGGAACCAGGCGCGGGCGGACGACTCTGCCGTGGCGCAGGAATGTGCGCGCGTCTCACCAACAAGGAAGGTCGTTGGGCAACCATCGTGCTTCCTTCGGGCGAAGTTCGCCAGGTGAGCATGGAATGTCGCGCGACCATCGGTGAAGTCGGCAACGCTGATCACGGCAATGTCGTGCTCGGTAAGGCAGGACGCAATCGTTGGTTGGGCCGTCGTCCAACTACTCGTGGTTTGGCCATGAGTCACCACACCCATCCGCACGGCGGTGGTTCGGTGTCCAAGGGCGGCCGCGAGCCTTGCAACCACTCGGGTACTTTCGCTAAGGGCGGACGAACTCGTCGCTTCGGTAAGTCGAGCGATACGCGAATCATTCGTCGTCGTAAGAGCAAGCGATACGGTCAATTGAAGGTCTGATGCGGGGCCTGATCGAAGCACTCCCGCTCAGATCAGCCTCTCAGATGGACAGTGTGAGACAGTGTTAGAAACAAAGAATTAGTTAGCTGAAGACAGTCCCAGCCGTGCACGCGGCGAGAATCAATCGAGTACTACTCATGGCACGATCACTCAAGAAGGGTCCATACGTCGTTGAAAGCCTCTACCGCAAGGTCGAGCTGCAAGCGGCGAACACGAAGCGCGTTCCGATCAAGACCTGGTCGCGTTCATGCACGATTGTGCCCGAGTTCGTCGGCTTCACATTCCAAGTGCATAACGGGCGTCAATTCATTGATGTCTATTGCACCGAAGACATGGTCGGCCACAAACTCGGCGAATTCTCGCACACCTGCACATTCCGCGGCCACACCAATAAGAAGGAAAATCTGAAGGTCTAACGAACCGTCTTCGATGCGTGTCATGCGCATTCGAAGGACGAACGCCTGATCCACAGAGGTACTCACTATGGCATACCAAGCCTGTCACCGATTCGCTCGTATCGCTCCGCGCAAGGCACGCCTTGTTGCGGACATGATCCGCGGCAAGCGCGTTGAAGAAGCGCTCACTGCGCTCGACTTCGAGAAGAAGCGCGGCGCTGCGTTCATCATCGTCGTGCTCAAGAGCGCGATCGCAAACGCGGAAGAGCGCAACGCAGATCCAACTAAACTCATCGTGAGCGAGTCGCGAATTGATGAAGGTCCAACCCTTGATCGATTCCAACCGAAGGATCGCGGTCGCGCGCATCCGATTCTCAAGCGTACATGCCACATTCACATCACTGTTGAGGAGCGCTGAGCGGTAACGCTTAGAGATTCACTATGGGACAAAAAGTCCATCCATTTGGTTTCCGCGTAGGCATCACCGAGGCTCACCGCTCTCGCTGGTTTGCTCCGAAGGCGCTCTTTGGCGCATTGCTTGTCGAGGATTACAAGATCCGCAAGTACATCGACAAGCGCCTCAACCGCACGCCGCCCTTTGCGGCCGTGAGCGACATCCTCATTGAGCGCACGCGTGATGAACTCACCGTGATTCTCAAGAGCGCGCGCCCAGGCATGGTCATTGGACCACGCGGCGGCGGACTCGAAGCGCTCACCAAGGATCTTCAGACGATGACGGGCCGCAAGGTCGTGATTCGCGTCGTTGAGATCAAGAATGCCGACCTCGATGCCAAGCTCATCGCTGAAAGCATCGCCGAGCAACTCAAGAAGCGCGCGAACTTCCGCCGCGTTCTCAAGATGCGCGCTGAAGGCACCATGCAGGCAGGCGCGAAGGGTATTCGCATTCTCCTTGCCGGCCGTCTCGGTGGCGCGGAAATGAGCCGCACCCTTGACACTCGTCTTGGTTCCATTCCGCTTTCGACGCTTCAAGCGAATGTCGATTACGCATTGGCGACGAGCCTTACAACCTACGGATCGATCGGCGTGAAGGTGTGGGTCTTCAAGGGCCTTTACACCGAACACGACGAAGACACCACTCACTCGAGCGCGGCCGGTGGCCGAGCCCGTGCGCGCGGTCGTCGTTAACACTTGACAGTGACAGTTGATGATCACGTCGCCTTGTTGGCGGAGTGCGCATCAGAATCCAGTTCGAACAACAGCGCATTCGGAATCCCCGAGTGCACTGAAAATAAGCCAGCGATAGTCGAGGACTCACTATGTCCAACTTGATGCCAAAGCGAGTGAAGTTTCGTAAAGAGCAGCGCGGTAAGCTGCGAGGCAATGCCACCCGTGGCAACTATGTTGCTTTCGGTGACTACGGTCTTCAAACCCTTGAGTCTCACTGGCTCACGGGTCGGCAGATCGAAGCAGGCCGCATTGCAGCGCAGCACTTCCTCCGCCGCCAAGGCAAGATCTTCATTCGCGTCTTCCCAGACAAGCCGATTTCGAAGAAGCCACTTGAAACCCGAATGGGTAAAGGTAAGGCAGAAGTCGATTACTGGGCAGCGCGTATTAAGCCAGGCACGGTGCTCTTCGAAATCGCGGGTGTTCCCGAAGATCTCGCGAAGCAAGCCATGGCGCGCATTGCCTACAAGATGCCAGTGAAGTGCCGATTCGTCGGTCGCCGCATTGCTGTCTAAGTCAATCGTCCAAGATGAGATGTAGTGAATGAGTCAGCACGCAAACGAGCAAGCACGCCACGAAGGGCAACACCATGAAGGCTCCTGAAGTTAAGAAACTTTCCTCCGACGATCTCAAGACCGAGGCAACACGCCTCCGTCGCGAGCTCTTCGATTTCCGTTGTAAGTTGACCACCGACAAGGTCGCCGACAACTCCCGCATCTGCAAGGCCCGCAGGGACCTCGCACGCATCCTGACCGAGCAAACTGCTCGCAAGGCTGCGACAGCTGCGTGAGCGACAAGTAGTGAGCGACAAGTTGAGTAAGCGAACGAACTGACCGTGAAGACGGTCATGACAAGACAAGAACAGAACAGAACCGAGACGAAATTATGCCGACGAAGAACGAACTCGTCATTCCCGAATCCTCACCACGCCGCATCGGCGTTGTTGAGAGCGACAAGGCCAGCAAGACCCGCAAGGTCGTCATTGCCTATTCGGGTAAGCACCCGAAGTACGGCAAGTACATGCGCAAGCGCACTGTGCTTCATGTGCATGACGAGCGCAACGAGTCGCACTATGGCGATCGCGTTGAGGTCGCCGAGTGCCGTCCACTCTCCAAGACTAAGTCTTGGGTGTTGATTCGCATCGTTGAGCGCGCCCCAGCAGGGTTGCATGTGCATCTGAAGGACGGCGTCTAAGCCGCGTCGGACAGAAGTTAGTTTGAGTCACTGCGTAGTTTGAATGTAATAGAACGCCGGCTACGGCCAGCGATGGAGTTAAGCAATGATCCAGAAAGAATCACGACTCGACGTCTGCGACAACAGCGGAGCAAAGGAAGCCATGGTCATTGGCGTCCTCGGAGGCTCAACAGCCACTGGTCGATTCACTCGTCTCACAATGACCATCGGTGACACCGTGGTCTGCTCGGTGAAGAAGGCTCTGCCTAACGGCGAAGTCAAGGCCGGCGACAAGGTTCGCGCCATCATCGTTCGTTGTAAGTTTCCAACTCGTCGTGAAGACGGTTCGTATGTGCGCTTCGATTCGAACGCGTGCGTGCTCGTTGACAAGGACGGTAATCCGAAGGGCACTCGTATCTTCGGCGCAGTCGCGCGCGAATTGCGCGAGAAGAACTTCATGAAGATCGTGTCGCTCGCGACGGAGGTTATCTAAGTATGCCACGCCACATTCGCAAGGGTGACTCAGTCATCGTCACTAAAGGCGCCTCCAAAGGCACCATCGGCGAAATCATTCGTGTCATTGACGAAGGCGCTCGCGTCGTCGTCAAGGGCGTGAACATTCGCACCATGCACATCAAGCCAACACAGAAGGTTCCTCAAGGTTCCATTCTGAAAGAAGAAGGCCCAATCAACGCATCGAATGTCAGCCCCGTCGTCGACGGCAAGCCGAGTCGCGTGCGTTTCGTCTCGAAGCCAGATGGCTCGAAGTCACGCATCGCCGCGCGCGGTGGCAAGGAACTTCACCAACTTCGCGGTCCGACCAAGAGTGGAACTGCGGGTGGAACTGCGGCAGCAAGCGCGACAAGCGCCGCTGCCAAGACCACCAAGCCAGCTGCGAAGAAGAAGTGAGATCTAGAAAGTAATCGATGCCAAGGTCGCGTGAATGCGCGACACAGCAGAAAGAAAAATCATGGCACACGCAACGCGCACCTACCCACGACTCCAACAGGCCTACCTCGATGTAGTTGGCCCGAAGGCTATTCAAGAGTTCGGACTCAAGAACAAGCACGAACTCCCGAAGCTGACGAAGATCGTCATGAACGCGGGCATCGGCAAGTTTCTTGACAACCAGAAGCTCAAGCCTGAGATTCGCGATCAGATCATCAACAACTTCCGCACCATCACTGGTCAGAAGCCAATCATGCTCAAGGCCAAGAAGGCCGTTGCGCAGTTCCGCGTGCGTGAAGGCATGCCAAGCGCCTTTATGGTCACGCTTCGTCGCGATCAGATGTGGCACTTCATGGATCGCCTCATCAACCTCGCGATTCCTCGTATCAAGGATTTCCGCGGCGTGAAGGACAAGTCATTTGACGAGGGCGGCTCTTACTCGATGGGTCTCACCGAGCAAGCAGTGTGGCCTGAAATCAACATGGCCAACGCCACGATCAATCACGGTATGCACATCACCTTTGTGTTCGAGAAGTCGGACCCGAAGAAGAGCCGCTTTGTACTTTCCGAATTGGGAATGCCATTCGTTAAGCCTGAAGAGCGCAAAGTGAAAGCCAAGTAAATCAATCATCCGCACGACCATCCGCATTTCGCGGGTGCCAGTGCAACGACATGAAGTAAGCCGCAATCAGTTAGTAATCAGTTAGCAATCAAGACGCAGGGCTCGACTATCGAACCCTCTCTGGAAGAACCCGAAATCCGGAATCATCAATGGCCAGCAAGCGAACCTTCAACAAAATGCAGCGCAAGCCTAAGTTCTCCTCACGAGCAGAGGTGCGCTGTGAAATCACTGGCCGCAAGCGCGGCGTATATCGCAAGTTTCGCATCTGCCGTCACCAGCTTCGCGAATTGGCGTTGCAGGGGATGATCCCAGGTATGCGCAAGGCAAGCTGGTAAGTACCAGTGAGCCAAGACTGATTGTGCGAGTCGCTCGTTTGCGTTTCGCACAGCACGATTGATACACGATTGATACACGATTGATACACGATTGAGTTCGGTTCCCCGCGCTCGATCAACGAAGTACGAACTGTTTGTAGCTCCCCACGGAAGTCCGTTGGGGAACAGGAGCCTCAGAAATGGCCGTTCAAGATCTCACCGCCGACATGCTCACTCGAATCCGCAATGCCGTGCGCAACCGCGAGAAATCAGTTGTTGTGCTCAGCAATAAGCTCAACCGCGGCGTCGCGGGCGTCCTCAAGGACGAGGGCTACATCGCAGACTTTGAGTGTGTCGCTGATGGCCGTCAAGGCCTCATTCGCCTCAACCTCAAGTACGGCACTCGCGGCGAGAACATCATCAACGAGATCCGCCGCATCTCGAAGTCTGGTTGCCGATCCTATTCGGCAGCTGGCGAACTGCCGCGTCCGCTGCAGGGCCTCGGTATCTCGATCGTTTCGACGAGCCGTGGCATCATGTCTGACCGCCGTGCGCGCGAAATGCGCGTGGGTGGCGAAGTTGTTGCCACCGTCTGCTGATTCACACGACCGTATCTCGTCGCTCGAAATTGAGCACGACTGAAATTCAGAGTTTGCCAGGAGCACGCCATGTCCCGAATCGGAAAAAAGCCCATCCTCGTTCCCGCCACCTGTAAGGTCGCCGTGAATGCTGCGACTCGTGAAGTCGCCATCACTGGTCCTAAGGGCGAGACGCTCAAACTCATCCACCGACCAGAGGTCAATGTTGCTTGGAACGAGAAGGATCGCCAGATTCTTTGCACGACCGACATGGCCCGTCTTGATGAAGGCAATCGCAAGGCGTTCTGGGGAACGACGCGCGCCAACATCAATAACATGATCAAGGGCGTCATCGAAGGCTATGTCGAGAAACTTGAAGTGGTCGGCGTCGGTTACTCGGCGAAGGTCGTTGGCAAGAAGATCGACCTCAAGCTCGGTTTCGCCAATGTGATCTCGATCGTGATCCCTGCTGGTGTCAATGTTGTTGTCACCACTGAAGGCGTCATCACCATCACCATCACTGGCGCGAGCCGTCAAGCGGTGGGTCAACTTGCCGCGGCGATCCGCTCGAAGCGCAAGCCTGAGCCCTACAACGGCAAGGGCATCAAGTACCTCGGCGAAACCATCATCCGCAAGCAGGGCAAGGCAACTGGCGGCTAAGCCATGAGTTTCTGAAACCGTATTGCGAATGAACTGCGAACAACACACGACTGAAATCACTGCTTCAACGCAGTAACGACTGAGCAAAGGACACTAGATCACATGAACCGACAGACCAACAAGCGCGTCCGCCGAGCCCGTCGCAAGCAAGGAATCCGTAAGGACATCTTTGGCATGCCTGATCGTCCGCGCCTCTCGGTGTTTCGCTCGCTCAACCATGTGTACGCACAGGTGATCGACGATCTCACGGGCAAGACGCTTGCATCCGCATCGACCCGCGATAAGGGTTTCGGCGATGTGGGCGCGAAGATGAGCGAAGCGACTGCGGTCGGCAAGCTCGTCGCTGAGCGTGCTAAGGAGAAGGGCGTTTCGAAGGTTGTCTTCGATCGCAACGGATATCTCTTCCACGGCCGTGTCAAAGCGCTCGCTCAAGGCGCTCGTGATGCTGGCCTGCTGTTCTAAATTGCGATTCTCTACGAACGAAAGTTGAAATACACATCCTCGTGAGCACACTGCGACCGCACACTGCGACCGCACCGTGACTTCGAGGGCATCACGACTGGCTACCACCATGGCAGAGTTCCTCAGCAAAGATTCTTCTTCGTCCGATTCGACCACAGTCGGTGTCTATCGCACCTCCTCCACCGTTGCAGGTGGTCGTCGCTTCTCGTTTGCCGCGATGGTTGTCGTCGGTGACCGTGGCGGACGCGCAGGCGTCGGTTACGCGAAGTCGAACCAAGTGCCTCAGAGCATTGAGAAGGCGCAGAAGGAAGCATCGCGCAAGATGACTTCGTTCCAGCTCCAAGGTCACACGATTCCACACATGGTCGTTGGTCGCTTCGGCGCGACGACGGTGAAGTTGATGCCTGCAGCACCAGGTACTGGCGTTATTG
>QWPU01000032.1 GCA_003671065.1 Planctomycetota bacterium
GAAGTCGCCACAAGCGACTGCTAAACCACTGCGAATCCAAGCATTGCACGAAGCTGCAATTGATTCTGTGACCGATGCGGCGACCGATGCGGCGACCGATGCGGCGAACTGCCCTTTCTGCGCGGTTTTCGCTCCTCTCAATGCTTGCGCACAAGTTGGGCTTATAGAGCGCCGACGAGAGAGGCATGACCCCCTACTCGCTGAGCGCGTCCAATCGCGAGACCAATCTCAGTCAATTCGTTGCGATTGAGCGCTTCCCGAAAGGGTTGCTCGCTCGCGTCGTGTGCCCCACTGTGGGTCAACGCGAGGCACCGATTATCGCTGCTGAAATCGCCGAAGCGCTCGAGCAAGCCAACTTGCCCAAGGGCAGTTCTTTCGTGCTCGATATGAGCGGCGTCACCATGCTCACCAGCATGGGTCTTGGCATGTGCATCGATCTGCGCAAGCGCTCGGAAGGCGCGAAGTGCCGCGCGTATCTCACCGGAACGAGCCGCAGTTTGCTCGACCTCTTCCGCATGATGAAGATCGATCGCCTCTACACGGTGGTCCACGGTCGCGATGAACTCGGCGCGATTCTGGGCTGAGATTCTGCCTTCTATCCAACGCTTCTGCGGCTATATTGCTTCATCTATGGGCATCGAAGCAGCACTTCCAACCGACAGCGTCGTCACGACGCAACTCAACCGAGTCATCAACTGGGCGCGCCGCTCAAGCGTGTGGCCTTTGCCATTCGCGACCGCGTGCTGCGGAATCGAACTCATGGCGACCGCGTGCTCGCGCTTCGACCTCGCGCGTTTCGGCGCCGAAGTCATGCGCTTCTCGCCGCGACAAGCCGACCTTCTCATCGTTGCAGGCCGAGTGAGCGTGAAGACGCTTCCCGTGCTGCAGCGCGTGTACATGCAAATGGCCGAGCCGAAATGGGTGATTTCGATGGGCGCATGCGCGTCGACAGGCGGCGTGTTCGACACCTACGCAGTCGTGCAAGGCGTCGATCAATACATCCCAGTTGATGTGTATGTGCCAGGCTGCCCGCCGCGTCCTGAGATGCTCATCGAAGGCATCATGGCGATCCAACGCATCATCGATCAAGACAACATCCCGCGCGATCCAACAGGAAAGCGGTTGCCGCTCAATATCGCGCTCACGCCAAATTATGAGGTGCGTCCGCAGCCGGTGCCGCTTGGAATTCAAGCAGGAATGCCTCTGCGCGCCTGAACTGTTGCGCGTGGTCAGATGTGCGGTACGCGTGCTCAAACGTGCGGTACGCTAGATCCGATGTGCCACTTGCAAGTCTTCCTCGCCGCCTGCGCCCTAAGCGCGGGCGGCTTCGTTTTTGGCCAATCCACGCCAGTCGCCGCCCCCGACAAAGGACAGGCACTCGAGAAAGGACAGGCAAGCCCCGCAGCCGCGCCGAACAAAGGACAGGCGTCTGAAAATTTCGGTACTGCCATAAGCGCTATTGCTTCGGGCGACACGGTTCTGAAGAAACCTGACGGTTCTGTTGAGGCGACCTATCGCTATCGCTTGATCGAGCCGCGCGCCGCATTGATGACTGACGCGAGCGCTCGGTTTCCGCTCATCGTGTTTCTCCACGGTTCGGGCGAACGCGGCGATGACAATGCGCGCCAGCTCATCCACTTCGCGGGCAACTGCGCGAGCGACAACTTTCAGCGCGAGCATCCGTGTTTCGTGCTTGCGATGCAGTGTCCGAAAGACGAAGTCTGGTCTGCGCTCGATATCAAGGCCGCGCGCGAGAAAGGTCAGAATCCGCACTTCGCGGCAGAACCCACGCGCGTGATGCGCGCGCTCATGCAAGCGATTGCGCAAGTGATGGCGACAAAGGCGGTGGATTCGAATCGCGTCTATCTCACAGGCCTCTCGCTCGGCGGCTTCGGCGCGTTTGATCTCGCCGCCCGCAAGCCTGAACTCTTCGCCGCGGTAGTGCCGATTTGCGGCGGTGGTGATCCGGCGACCGCGCCGAGCATCGCGTGCATTCCGTTCTACATCGTCCACGGCAGCGATGATCCAATCGTGCCTGTCGCAATGAGTCGCACAATGAACGAAGCCATCGCCGCTGCAAGCAATGAAGCCGCACGCGCCGATCGGCCGCAGGGTGACCCCAACAATCCGCGTCCACTGAGCAAGCGCGCGCCGAACCCGATGTATCGCGAGTACGACCACATCGGCCACGAATCATGGACGCCTGCGTATCGCTTCGGCGACGACGGCGTGTTGGATTGGATGTTCTCGCAGCGCAAAGGTAAGGCTGCTGCGAAAGTGTGAGAGGTCCGCGAGACGAGGAATGCGCGCGTGAAGCGCCGCTCTCAACGCAGCGACAGAACCCAGTCGCGAATTCGCGCAATGCCCTTGGTGATGTTCGTTTCACTGCACGCAAACGACAGACGAATGTTCCCGCGCGCGCAAACGCCGAAGTCTTCACCTGGCACCACCGCCACATGCACTTCATGCAGCAGCGCGTCGGCGAAATTCTGCGCGCTGCTGATCACTGCGCCCGCTGGTGACATCTTTCCAAAGTGCGCGCTCACATCGGGAAACGCATAGAACGCAGCGTTTGCAGCGACGCAACGAAAGCCTGGCACAGTCGCGAGTTCATCGTGCATCAATTTCGCACGCGTCGCAAATCGTGCGCGCATCACTTCAACGCCCTCAGCGCTGTTGGTGAGCGCTTCAACAATCGCGGGATAGAAGAAGCTCGGAATCGAGTTCGTCATTTGCCCTTGCAACTTGATGATCTCTTTCGCCATCGCAAGTGGCGCAGCAAGATATCCCACGCGCCAACCGGTCATCGCGTACGACTTGCTCAGTCCATTCACCGTGATGGTGCGATGCGCAAGCGCGTCAAGCGATCCTGGTGAAAATTGGGTGATTCCCGCAGTAATCTCGGGATAAATCAACTTCTCGTAGATCTCGTCGCTGATCACCGCGATCCGCTCGTGCTTGATGAGTTCATCGCAGAGCGCGCGCACTTCATTCGCTGGATACGCGATGCCGCACGGATTCGACGGCGAGTTCCACACGATGCCAATGGTCTTCGGTGTGATCGCCGCTGCAAGTTGCGCAGGCGTGATGCGAAATCCATGCTCAAGAGTTCCCGCGATCTCCACGCACTTCGCGCCTGCGAGTTCAATGAGCGGCTTGTACGACACCCACGCAGGCGTCGGCAGCAACACTTCATCGCCGCGGCCTGGTTCGATGATCGCTTGCAACGCCATGTAGATCGCGTGCTTCGCGCCCGCAGTAATCGTCACTTGCTCAAACGTCGTCGCGACACCATTCTCGTTTGTCAACTTGCGCGCAATCGCTTCACGCGCAGCTTTATCGCCAGGCGTTGGCGCGTACTTCGTCATGCCCATCTGCAGCGCCGCGATCGCCACCCGCTTGATGTTGTCAGGCGTATCGAAATCTGGCTCCCCCATCGCAAACGCAATGACATCATGACCCTTCGCGCGCGCTGCAGCAGCCTTCGCGCCAACCGCAAGCGTGGCTGATTCAGACATTGATGCGATGCGACTAGAGACGAACATTGGTTGCATGGTGGTGAGAGTGAAAGACGAAACCGAGGAGGAAGTCGAGAGCGATCCGCTCGCGCACTGCGCAGCACACACAGTGATTGACATCATGGCAATCCTACTGATTTGCAGGCGCGTTCACTGCAGCAACTTCGCTACACTTCGCGCCCTCATGCATTACGACGCTCACTCCCCAGTCCTTCTTGAGCTTGAGGCGCGGATTTTAACGCTCCGCGACTCTCTTTAACTACGACGCCAAGATGCACGAACGCGCTGCGTTCACTGACCGCATGAATGCGCCAGAGTTTTGGAACAACCCCAAAGCCGCGCAGAAGACCATCGAAGAGAGCAAGATCATTCGCGCGCAAATCGAACCGCTTGAAGAAGCGGTAAAGATGCTTGAAGACGCGCAGGTTGGCTACGAACTCGCCAAGGAAGCAAACGACGCCGCGCTCTTGCAAGAAGTCGATGACACGCTCTTTGCGCTCACCCACAAGATGGAAAAGGTTGAGCAACAATCGCTGCTCAGCAGCAAGCACGATCATCGCAATTGTTACTTCGCGATTCAAGCTGGCGCGGGCGGCACAGAGGCGGAAGATTGGGCGGGCATGCTTGAGCGCATGTACCTCTACTACTTCCAAGAGATGGGCTTCAAGATTGAAGAGATGAACCGCACGATGGGCGCTGAAGCGGGCGTGAGCGAAGTTGCGTATCGCATCACGGGTCCCTTCTGCTACGGCTACCTCAGTTGCGAGCGCGGCACGCATCGACTCGCTCGCGTCTCGCCATTCAACGCTGAAGGCAAGCGTCAAACGAGTTTCGCGACTGTGGATGTCACGCCTGAGTTTGAGAACACTGATCTGGTGATCCCTGATAAAGACCTTGAAATCACGCCGTTTGTGCGCGCGAGTGGTCCAGGTGGTCAGAACGTGAACAAGGTCGCTAGCGCCGTGCGCGTCACACATCTTCCTACGGGTTTGCAAGTGGTCGCGAGTACATATCGCGATCAACCGCAGAATCGCAAGCAAGCGTTGGAAGTGTTGCAGGCGAAGCTCGAGATTCTCGAGATGGAACGCCGCGAGTTAGAGATCAGCACCGCAACGGGCGGGAAGGTCACGCGCGATTGGGGAAATCAGATTCGAAGTTATGTCTTTTATGACAATCGCGTGAAGGATCATCGCAGTGGCCACGAAGTCGGCAATCCGCAGTCGGTGCTCGATGGTGGATTGAGTCCGTTCATTGATGCGGAACTGAAGCGTCGACGAGCGGAACGCGGCTGATGTCGAAGAAGGACGCTCATGACGCCGATGAAGTCATGCGCTCGCCCACGAGAATGGCAGCGATGGACGGACTGCGCGTTGAAGGCGTGTCGTTCACGCGCGGAAACGCGGTCGTTGTTCGCGATGTGTCATTCCATCTTCCGCGCCGAAGATTGCTCGGCATCGTTGGACCTTCTGGTGCGGGCAAGAGCACGCTCTTGTCGTTACTCGCTGGTTTTGAGCCTCTTTCTGCAGGCCGCATCACATTTGACGGGATCGATTGGGCGACGCGCAGTGTGAGTGATCGCGGCATCGGCATGTGCTTCGATGATGCCGCGTTGCACGAGCATCTCACCGTGCGCGAGAACATTGATAGCGCCGCACTCACGCGCAACGAACCACGCGATCGCCGCGAAGCACGCGTTGCGAGTTTGACCGCAACGCTCGGTGTCTCGAAGTTGCTCGATCGTCTTCCACACACACTGTCCGCTGGCGAGCGCCGCCGCGTGGCTGTTGGTCGTGCGTTCATTCGCTCGCCGCAATTGGTCTTGCTTGATGAACCGTTTGCGAATCTCGATCGCGCGAACCGTTTCACAATTCGACAAATGATCCGCGAGTTGCAGCGATCAACCAACGCTGCTGCGATCATTGTCACGCACGATCCCACTGATGCGCTTGCGATCGTTGATGATGTACTCGTGCTCATCGATGGCCAAGCGCGCGCGCACGGCGATGCCATACGCATCGCCGCGCGTCCGCAAGATCTCGAAGTCGCGCAGCTTGTTGATGATCTCGGCATGCACGCGATCGAAGTCTCTGCGCTGGGCGAGTGTTTGGGCGCGCTCTTTGCGCCTGCGTATCTCGAACGACTCATGACGCTTCGCGCGAGCTCGAACACAACAGGCTCGTTCTTCCTCGGCATTCGCCCGTGCCAGATTCATGTGGGCGCGCCGCATGAGCCGTCGATTGTGATCGACGCAACACTCATCGCACGCGAAAGCGCAGGCCTCTTCACTGATCTCATTGCGCTTCGCAACGATGGACGAGCGCTTCGAGCACGCGTGCCGACGGCGCAAGCGCAAGAATTGCCGATGAATACAGCCACGCGATTCCATGTGCACGAAACCGATGTCCATGTGTTCGCCGCGCCCTTCCCTGGGAAAAGGCTCGATGCATAGTCATTGATCCTTCTGACGCCGATCGACTCAGAAACGCACGCGTTTCAAGTATCGTTGGGGTGCATGCAACACACCGCTCTTGGGGATCAACCTCACGCAACTCCCCATGAGACGATCGCGATTTCGCGGCGTGGCTCAGCAGATCTCATCGAAGGCACGCGTCGCGAATGGCTCGCGACCACAGGAAGCGGTGACTACGCGATCGGTACTACTGCGTTGCTCGCGACGCGCCGCTATCACGGCTTGCTGGTGGGCGCGATGCGCGCGCCAATTGGTCGTCGCATGTTGGTGCCCTTCATCGATGAAACAGTGACCATCGGTCGCCAAGAGTATGCGCTTGCCTCGCGGCGTTGGTCCGATGGCTCGGTCGAACCTGATGGTCATCGTTCAATTCTCGGATTCGCACTTGAAGGTGGCATCCCTGCGTGGACTTTCGAACTCGGTTCAACTCGTCTTGAGAAGCGCATCATCATGCTGCGCGATGAACGCGCCGTCGTTGTGCTCTGGACGCTTGCCGAAGGCTCCGAGCCCATCACGCTTGATGCCCGCGTGTTTGTAGAACATCGAGGTCAACACCAGTTGGACCCCGATGCATCGTGGGTGCCCTCAGTCAGCGTACACCTTGAAAGCGGCGTGCACGCGCGCATCGAACTTCCCGCCAATCGTTTCGCCGCGGATCCCACCACACTTCACGTGGCGGCCGAAGGTGCCACACTCACGCCCGCCGCAAGTTGGTGGCGTCGTCATGCGCTCAGTGAAGAACGCGCGCGTGGCTACGACGCGCAAGGATCCGCATGCCACGCCCTCACGGCTTCATTCACGCTTGCGCCAGGTGAAACGCGCGCGATCATCATTGGCCTGTCCCCGAAGATCAGCGAGACGACATGCGATCCCAACACGCTTCTTGCGCATGAACGCGCGCGACGAAGCGCGTTGCTTGAGCGCGCGGATCTGATTGGTGCTGAGAGTGAATTGATCTCGCTCTGCCTTGCCGCGGACCACTTCATCGTGCGACGCGCGCGCAAAGATGGCAGCGAAGGACGCTCGATTATCGCTGGATTCCCATGGTTTGAAGACTGGGGCCGCGATGCGATGCTTGCGTTGCCTGGACTCTTGCTGCGCACTGGTCGCGCCGATGACGCACAACTCGTGCTCAGTACCTTTCTCGATCATCTCAGCGACGGCCTCCTGCCCAATCGATTTCCTGATGAGACTAGTGAGCCTGAGTATCACAGCGCCGATGCGCCGTTGCTTGCGATCGTCTCTGCGGTGCGCACATTTGAATGCAGTGCTGATCGCGCGTGGTTTGCATCGATCTGGCCGCAACTCATCACCATCATCGACGCGTATGCAGCCGGCACGCATCACGGCATCAGCATCGACAGCGATGGTCTGGTCCACGCTGGCGATCTTGGTCTTCAACTCACATGGATGGATGCGAAGGTTGGCGAGAATGTCGTCACGCCAAGACGCGGCAAGCCCATCGAACTCAGCGCGCTTTGGCTTGATGCGTTGCATGGGTTGCTTCGTGCGGTTGAGTTAGGACACACTGCGACTGCTGATGAACTTGATCGCATCAAGGCGCGCGCTGCGAGTGCCACGCGCTCAATGGGTCGTTTCTGGAATCCACAGACGAACTGTTTCTTCGATGTGCTTGATGGTCCTGAAGGCGATGATGCAAGCGTGCGACCGAATCAACTTTTCGCTCTCGCGCCCTCATGGCAATCAATCATTGACGCAGAGTGGACCGCGAAAGCGCTCGCGAAAGTGGCCAAGGAACTCGCAACGCCGCTCGCGGTGCGCACGCTTACGCCGCTCACCTCTGGTTACCGCGGCCGCTACGAAGGCGATCAACGCTCGCGCGACAACGCGTATCACAACGGCACCGCATGGCCGTTTCTTGCGGGAATTCGCCTGAAAGCGGAGTATCTCCACGACGCGCAACGCGGTCGTCATCTCGCGCGCATCATGCTTGCGGACTTGAGTGGTCAACTGCGCGATGGTGGCATTGGCTCAGTGAGCGAAGTGTGCGATGGTGATGCGCCTCATGATTCGCGCGGATGTCCCATGCAAGCGTGGAGCGTTGGTTGCCTGCTTGACGCGCTGTGCGTTGCGCTCAATCGTGGCGGCGCGGAGAAGGAATCCAATTCATGAGCGTCGAAACGCAACAACGAAGTGCTGAAATCCACCGCATGCGTGACGATCGCGCAGGCCTCGCCCATTGGCGCTTGTGGGGACCGTATGTGAGTTGCCGCCAGTGGGGCACCGTGCGCGAGGACTACAGCGCTGATGGTTCCGCGTGGGATTCGTTTCCGCACGATCACGCGCGCAGTCGAGCCTATCGCTGGGGCGAAGATGGGCTGGCAGGTTGGTGCGACAAAGATCAACATCTCTGTTTGTCGCTTGCGTTGTGGAATGGCAAGGACAGCATTCTGAAAGAGCGCCTCTTCGGCCTCACCAACTCAGAAGGCAATCACGGCGAAGACGCGAAAGAGTTGTGGTTTCACCAAGATGCGGTGCCGTCGCACGCGTTCAATCGCATGATGTATGCCTATCCGCAACGCGCGTTTCCCTACGACGCGCTTGTTGCAGAGAATCGCGTGCGCACCAAACTCGAACCCGAGTTTGAGTTGCTCGACACAGGCGTGCTGGATGACGATCGCTTCTTTGAAGTGTGGATTACTTACATCAAGCGCGGCAGTGATGAAACTGCAATGCGCATTGAAGTGGTGAATCGCGGGCCAGAACGAGCGGATATTCATGTGATTCCGCAACTGTTCTTTCGCAACACCTGGTCGTGGCGCAACGATGCGAAGCGACCAAAAATCGAAGGCGTGCGTTCGCGCAACGCTTTCGTCGCGACTTCCGCAACGCCAGAAAAAATCGGCGTGATGGAACTGCGCGTGAGCGAAACAACCGCAGTGCCTGAGTATCTCTTCTGCGAGAACGACACCAACGCGCAGCGTCACTTCGGTGCCAAGCCCGTGAAGGGCCCGACCGAACACGCGCCGAAAGATGCGTTTCACGAGCGAATCGTGCATGATCGCGTAGACGCCGTACACGCGAAAGCGCACGGTACGAAAGCGGCTGCGTGGTATCGAGTCTCCCTTGAAGCTGGCGCGCGCACAACCATCGATCTCGTGCTTTGTCCTGCTGAGAGCGACTTCTCGCCCTCTGAAGTCCCCGCGCTGCTTGAGTTGCGCAAACGCGAAGCCGACGAGTTCTACACGATCATTCATCGCGGCCTTGAAAACATCGAAGAAAAACGCGTGCAGCGACAAGCCTACGCGGGACTGCTCTGGTCAAAGCAGTACTACGAATACGATGTTCGCCGCTGGCTCGAAGGCGATCCCACACAACCCACGCCGCCCATCGAACGCAAGTCAGGACGCAACGCTGGCTGGCGTCATCTCGCTGCATCAAGCGTGCTGTCGATGCCTGATACATGGGAATATCCGTGGTTTGCCGCATGGGATCTCGCGTTTCATTGTGTGGCGATTGCCAATGTTGATCCCGAGTTTGCCAAGGGGCAGATCTCGAAGATTCTCACCGATCACTACATGCATCCCAGCGGTGAAGTGCCTGCCTATGAGTGGAGTTTCAGCGATGTGAATCCGCCGATTCTCGCGTGGGCCGCGTGGCGCGTGTTTCAAATTGATCGCCGTCGCAACGGTGTTGCAGACCTCGACTTCCTCGCTGCAATCTTCAATCGCTTGCTGCTTAACTTCACTTGGTGGGTCAATCGCAAAGATGCTGCGGGACACAACATCTTCGAAGGCGGCTTCCTCGGTCTCGACAATGTCGGCGTGTTCGATCGCTCGCAACCATTGCCCGGCGGCGGAAAACTGCAGCAAGCGGATGGGACGAGTTGGATGGCGATGTTCGCGCTCACCATGATGCGCATCAGCATCGAACTCGCGCATGAACGCGCGCTCTATCAAGACATGGCCGCGAAGTTCTTCGAGCACTTCCTGCAAATCGCTGAGGCGATGACGAAGATGGGCGGCAAGGATGTTGGCCTGTGGAATGATGCTGACGGCTTCTACTACGACATGATGCATCTGCCTGATGGACGCATCGAACCCATCAAGATTCTCTCGGTTGTTGGGCTTATTCCGCTGTTTGCGGTCGAAACGATTGAGCCTGAAGTGCTCGCACAGTTGCCGATTTTCCGCGAGCGTCTTGAGTGGTATCTCCATGAGCGACCCGAGATGGCAGCGCTCGTGTCGCGTTGGGATGAGCCTGGTCGTGGTGAACGACGATTGCTCTCGCTGCTGCGCGGGCATCGCATGAAGTGCCTGTTGAAGAAGACGCTTGACGAACAACACTTCCTCTCGCCGTTTGGTGTGCGAAGCATTTCGCGCGCGCTGCATGACAAGCCGTATTCGATCTTGATTGATGGCAAGTCGTATGCCGTGCGCTACGAACCTGCGGAAAGCCAATCGGGATTGTTCGGCGGCAACTCGAATTGGCGCGGACCGATTTGGATGCCGATGAATCTGCTGCTCATTGAGAGCTTGCAGAAGTTTCATCATTACTACGGTGATGACTTCAAGATCGAACTGCCGACGGGATCAGGCCGCACGGGCACCCTGCTCGATGCTGCTGATGAAATTTCACGTCGCAACGCGAAGTTGTTCTTGCCCAACCAGCAAGGCGTGCGTCCGTCATTGGCAATGCATCCGAAGTACGCGTCGGATCCAACCTTCCGCGAGCTCATCAATTTCTACGAGTACTTCGATGGCGACACCGGCCGCGGCTGCGGCGCATCGCATCAGACTGGATGGACTGCTGCGATTGCGAAGTTGCTCACGCCGCGCGCCGATCGTCATGGAGAGCGCCTCGGCTATTAGTGAGAGGCCGTGATGCTGCAAACGATTGCCGCTACACTCGCGCGTTGCACAACCCATCGGTGGGGTGGCAGAGCGGTTAAACGTACCGGTCTTGAAAACCGGCAGGCTCCAATAGGGGTCTCGAGGGTTCGAATCCCTCCCCCACCGCTCTCAAAGTAGAAAAGCGAGCCCTGTGGGCTCGCTTTTCTACTTTGTGAGCGGTGGGGAGTGCTCGAGGCTGCGCCTCGATCACTGTTGCGTGCTGCGCACGCAACGAGGTATTTGCGCTTGCGCTGCGCGCAAGAGCGAATCCCCCCGAGTGCGGGTGGGGTGCAGGGAAGTTCTGTGGGCAGGTCGTGGTAGCAAAGGGAAACTGAATGCTCTGACTTCTACTTGAATCGTGAGTGCCCAAGGACCATCACGCCCTTCGTATCATGCGCGACCTATGTCTACGCACTCACTTCGATGCGCTTCGGCGCTGCTTGCACACGTCGTCTGCTCACTCGCCTTTGCTGCTGATGCGCTGGAGTCCAACACTGGGCTTTGTCGCTATCCGGACATCTCGAAGGACAACATTGTCTTTGTCTATGCGAATGACCTTTGGGTTGTTGCGAAGGAAGGCGGCACTGCACGGCCTGTTGCGAGTCCTCCTGGATATGAAGGCTCCCCGCGATTTTCGCCTGATGGAAAGACCATCGCGTTTCGCGCCAACTACGACCAAGGTGCGGATCTCTACACGCTGAATATTGATGGCGGGATTCCTTCGCGCGTCACGCATCATCCTGCGGCGGAAGGTCTTTGCGATTGGACTCCTGATGGCTCGCATCTCATCTTTATGACGAGCGCGCTTGAAGGACTTGCGCGGGCACAGAAGCTCTACATGATCTCGAGCGACGGCGGACTTCCTACGAAACTTCCTGTGCCTTATGGCGCGAGTGGTTCATTGGATCGCACATCCGAGTGGCTGGCCTATACGCCGCACTCAACTGACACTCGCACATGGAAGCGCTATCGCGGCGGTATGGCCACCGACATTTGGCTCTTCAATATGAAGAGTGGTGAGAGCAAGCGCATCACTGATTGGGAAGGCACTGACACGCTTCCGATGTGGCATGGACGCAAGGTGTATTTCCTTTCGGATCGTGGGAGCGCCGAAGCGAACACGCTCAATGTGTGGAGTTACGACATCGATTCTTCTGAGTCGAAGCAAGTCACGCACTTCAAGACGCATGATGTGAAATGGCCTGCAATTGGGCCTGATACTGACGGCGCGGGCGAGATGGTGCTGCAGCACGGTGACAAGATGTATCGCTTGAATCTCGCGACCAATGCGGCGACAGAAGTGAACATCCATGTGCCAGGAGATCGCGACTCATTGCGCGTGGCCACTGTGGATGCCTCGGAAAATATGCAGGGATCGTCAATTTCGCCGAGCGGCAAGCGCGTAGCTGTTGTGGCTCGCGGCGACATTTGGTCGTTGCCTGCTGAGAATGGAACGCCGCGCAACATGACGCGCACTGATGGCATCTTCGAGCGCAGCGCGTCATGGAGCCCTGATGGAAAACTGATCGCGTACTTCTCTGACGCGACTGGCGAGTACGAGCTCTACACGATGGATTCAGATGGCAAGCCTGATGTGAAAGCTGATGTGAAAGCAGATGTGAAAGCAGATGCGAAGCCTGATGCAGTCGTCGAGGCCGCAGCAGAACCAGCAGCACCCGTCGCAACTGAACGCCCCGCTCCGCTCGTCAAGCAGATCACTCAAGACGGTCACGCATTTCGCACCATGATCACATGGTCGCCTGATTCGAAGTCGATCGTCATTCAAGACAAGGCGGGCAATATCGATCTTGTGAAGCTCGAAGACGATTCAGTCACGCATCTTGATCGCGATCCTGAAGCAAGTCCTGTGAGCATTTCGTTCTCGCATGATTCGCGCTGGATCACATGGTCGCGTTCATGCGATACGACTGAACTCAACGCGATCTATCTGTACGACACCAAAGCAACCGACGCAACGAAAGCGCTCACGCAAGTGACCAGCGGCTTCTACGCAGACGGCAATCCAACATTTGATCGCAAGGGTGATTGGCTCATCTTCACCAGTCAACGCAACTTCTCGCCAACCTATGGCGAGTTCGATACCACTTGGATTTACAGCAATTCCGAAGTGCTCATGGCGGTTCCTCTCAAGAAGGACTTCGTGTTGCCATGGCTTCCAACGAGTGATGAAGAAGGCCAGAAGGAAGAAGGCAAGGCGGCTGCTGGTGGTGGCGCCCCTGCTGCTGCCGCTGGCGCTGCTGGCGCACCCGCTGGTGGACCTCCTGCTGGTGGACGCCGTCGTCGCGGTGGTGAGTTTGAGGCTTCATTTATTGATGAATTCGGCGCGCAAGATGAGAAAAAGGACGAGAAAGGGGGCGACGCAAAACCTGATGCGCCTGCCGCAACTGGTCCCGCTGGAACATGGAAGTGCACTGTCACGATGAGCGAGGGTCCACTCGATGTGACCTTCGTGATCACGCTTGCTGATGACAACTCGGTGAAGGCAACATTCACTTCAAAGATGGGTGGCGGTGATGCAACTGGTTCGTGGGACGCGGCGAGCAAGACGCTTACGCTCGCGGGCCAATTCATGAAGCAGCCATTCACGCTCACTGCAGTGATTGACGGCGACACGCTCACAGGCACTGCCATCGGTCAGGGCGAAGATGGTGAACAGAAGACCGACATTCGCGGCACGCGCGCACCGACTGCAAAGAACGGTGACGCAGAAGCCAAGAAGAATGAGAAGAAGAGCGTTGAGATTGATCTCGATGCAACGCAACCATTCGGTGGATTCGAAGCGCGCGCAATCGCACTTCCTGCGGCCAATGGCTCGTTTGGTTCGATCGGCTTCAATGATCGCGGCGAACTTCTCTACGGTCGCGATGGCACCGTGCGCATCATGGACCTCTCGAGCAAGACGCTTCCAACTGAAGGCACTGGTCCGACGGGCACGCGCTTCTCAGTCAGCGCTGACGGAAAGAAACTGTTGATGGGTGGCGCCGGTGGCGGACGCGGCGGCATGGGCGGCGGAGGTCCGTCGATTGCACCTGCGTCAAGTGGTGGAACGCCGAAGCCAATCGTTGCGAGTCCGATGTTGAGCGAAGTGCATCCGCGTCACGAACGCGCGCAAATCATGGCTGATGCGTGGCGAATCATGCGCGACTATTTCTACGACCCGGGCATGCACGGCGTTGATTGGGTTGCGATTCGCGCGAAGTATGAAGCGATGTTGCCGTCGGTTGTCACGCGCGAAGATCTCAACTATCTCATCAGCGAGATGATCTCCGAACTCAATGTTGGGCATGCGTACTTGCCAGGTCCAGGTGATGTTGAGAACGCGACGAGTCGCAATGTTGGATTGCTCGGCGTGGATTTCGCAGCGGTCACCAACGAAGACGGAACGCCTGCAAACGCCTGGAAACTAGCGCATTTCGCAGGTGGTGGTTCATTCGATCACGCGGCGCGCAGCCCGCTTGCGGCGCAAGGTCTTGGCGTGAGCGAAGGCGATTACTTGCTCGCAGTCAATGGTGAAGCGATTGATGGCGCGAGTGATCCATGGGCGCCCTTCATTGGTCTTGCGGGCAAGAGCGTCGTGCTCACCGTGAGCAAGAAGAGCGTGATGGATAAAGACGCGAAGGACATCGTGGTCACAACGATCGCAAGCGAAGACAGCCTTCGATACGCCGAATGGGTTGAGAGCAAACGCAAGCGCGTCGAGGAACTTTCAGGCGGCGCCATTGGCTATCTCTATGTGCCCAACACTGGTGTCGATGGGCAGACTGAACTCGTGCGTCAGTTCTTTGGTCAACGCACGAAGGCTGCGTTGCTTATTGATGATCGTTGGAACGGCGGCGGTCAGATTCCGACCCGCTTCATTGAACTCCTCAATCGTCCCGTCACGAATTACTGGGCTCGTCGTGATTCGCGCGACGGCGCGTGGCCGCCAGATGGTCACCGCGGTCCGATGGCGATGCTGACCAACGGTCTTGCGGGGAGCGGCGGCGACATGTTCCCGTGGCTCTTCAAGCAATCGAAACTTGGTCCAGTGATCGGCACTCGTACATGGGGCGGTCTCGTCGGCATCAGCGGAAATCCTGGACTTATGGATGGCGGTTCGATCAGCGTTCCCACTTTCGGCTTCTATGAGGCCGATGGAACTTGGGGCGTTGAAGGCCACGGCATCGATCCTGATATTGTCGTGATCGATGATCCCGCGCTCATGAAGAACGGCGGCGATCCGCAACTTGAGAAGGCTGTGCAAGTGCTGCTTGATGAGATCAAGGCGCACGGCTACACGCCGACCGCGAAGCCGAAGTATCCGAATCGCAGCGGAATGGGGTTGCCTGAGAGCGACAAGTAAGCGATTCCGCGCGAGGGCGCCGGTGACAACTGTGTGATTTCGAATGGCCTCGTCTCGCGACGGGGCTGTTCGCTTTTTCGCTGCAGACTTTTTGGTTCGAGCGCGCGCGCCGCCGATACTGATGCATGGCTTCCAAAAGCAGCAGCGCAACCGGCAAGACGATTCTCATTCCGCTCGCGTTACTAAGCGCGTTCTTGTTCTTCCAATCGTTTCATATGCTGCCAACAGCGGTGACTGAAGACATTGTGCGCTGGGCCAGCTGCGGCGTGTTTCTCATTGCGGCGCTCGTCTTCGGCAAGGATGGCGCCGCGGTCTGGTGTGGGCTGTGCGCGGCGATGGCGGTGGTGCTGAATCCGCTCTATCCGCTTGCGCTCGGCGACTTGCATTTCGGCGCGAAGATTCTCGGCGGTTCGATCGCGGGCGCTGCGGTCATTCGCAATTGGTAGCGCCGCAACGCGGACTCAGTACCGACGCAAGTCCCGCGCAGAGGTGCAAATGCGCAGCCTTTTCCTGTTGCACAACCGTTTCTATGCAGGCTCCGATTGAGGTGCATCAAGCCACTTGCCGATGCCTCGAAACCTGCTATCTTTCCCGACCCGTGGGCAACTACGGGATGGCAATTGCGGGCGTAGCTCAGTGGTAGAGTGTCACCTTGCCAAGGTGAATGTCGAGGGTTCGAATCCCTTCGCCCGCTTAAACGAAACGGGAGGCTTAATAGCCTCCCGTTTCGCGTTTTTCACGTAATGCTCTGGGAGGGGTTCGAATCCCTTCGCTCGTGAGAGTGCGGATGTCACGGCGGGCTATCTGAACTTCATTGTTGCGCGCACCGCGGCGTGATCGCTCGGCCAGCGACCGTTGGGCTTGGTC
>QWPU01000033.1 GCA_003671065.1 Planctomycetota bacterium
GCGATTCACACGGATCCGTATTTTCCGAGCTCTTTTCCTGAGGGAACTCCTTACAAACTCGCTGTCGTCAGCGTCCCTATTACGAAACGCAATGACGCCGAATTGGAGAAACTCTCCCGCGAGGCGCATCTCTTCTTGTCGCTTGATGAGATGAAGGCGATTCAAGTTGAGTATCGCCGCCTCGGTCGAGAGCCGCGCGAGATCGAACTTGAAACGCTTGCGCAAACTTGGAGCGAGCATTGCGTGCACAAGACATTCAAGTCGACAGTGCGCTATCGCGAACTCGCGCAGGACCCTGCGTTTGAAGGGCAGTGGTCGTTGGTGGCTGATGCAAAGACGCGGCCGAACCACGAGGTGAGCGCTGACGGCATCGTTACGGTGAAGAACCTTCTCAAGTCGACCGTTGCTGCGAGCACCTTTGAACTCATGGCGGACGGCATCGATTGGTGCCTCTCGGTGTTTGTCGACAACTCGGGCGTCGTCGCGTTTGATGACACCGATGCAGTGTGCTTCAAGTGCGAAACGCACAATCGTCCGAGCGCGATCGAACCCTACGGCGGCGCGGCGACGGGCATCGGCGGTTGCATTCGGTACATCATCGGCACGGGCCTCGGCGCGAAACCGGTCGCGGCGACTGATGTCTTCTGCGTGGCGTATCCAGATGTTGCCCAAGTGCCGCAAGGTTGCATTGATCCCAAGCGCGTGCTCACGCAAGTGGTGGCGGGCGTGCGCGATTACGGCAATCGCATGGGGATTCCGACGCTCAATGGCGCGGTGTATTTCGATGACAACTATGTCGGTAACCCGCTGGTCTATTGCGGTTGCATCGGGCTCATGCCGCGCACTTGCGTGAAGGGCGGCGCGCGTCGAGGCGATGTGATCGTCGGCCTCGGTGGCCGCACTGGTCGCGATGGCATTCACGGCGCGACTTTCTCTAGCGCGGAACTCACCGACACTCACGCGTCTGAGTTCAGTCACGCTGTGCAAATCGGCAACGCCATCACTGAGAAGAAATTGTTGGATGCGATTCTTGCGATGCGCGATCGCGCGGACGGACCGCTCTATCACGGCCTCACCGATTGCGGCGCGGGCGGTTTTTCGAGCGCTGTTGGTGAGATGGCAAGTGAACTCGGTGCGAGCGTGCATCTCGATCGCGCGCCTACGAAGTACGACGGGCTCTCACCAACTGAAGTGTGGATTAGCGAAGCGCAAGAGCGGCTGGTGATTTCGATTGATCGCTCGAAGCTTGCGTTGCTTGCTGAGATCTGCGCGGATCACGATGTCGAGTGGTGTGACCTCGGCACATTCGGTTGCGACAACACGAGCGAAGCCGACATCACGCTCTATTGGCACGGCACTGAAGTCGGTCGTCTTTCCTGCGTGTTTCTGCATGAATCAGTGCCGATGCCTGTGCGCGAAGCGGTGTGGGACGCGTCGTGGGCGTTGCAACAACGCGCGAGTAAGCGTCGCGTCACGCGCGAAGTTGCGGCAACCGAAGCGGACGCGCTCAAACTACTTCCTGAATTGCTCGCGCATCCAAACATCGCGAGCAAAGCGTGGATCATTCGCCAGTACGACCACGAAGTGCAAGGTTCGAGCGTCATCAAGCCGCTCGTCGGCGTTGCGGTGGGCGCCTCTGGTGGTGGACCAAGCGATGCCGCCGTCATTCGTCCGAAGAAGAATTCTGATCGTGCGCTCGCGATTGCCAATGGTCTCGCCACAGGGCTCGGTGCTGATCCCTACGCGATGGCGATTGCGGCTGTTGATGAGTGCGTGCGCAATCTTGTTTGCACGGGCGCTGATCCAACGCGCATTGCGATCCTCGACAACTTCTGCTGGCCGTCATGCAAAGATCCGCGCAACATGGGTGCACTGGTGCGCGCGTGTGAAGGCTGCTACGACGCCGCGAAAGCGTTCCGGGCGCCGTTCATTTCTGGCAAGGATTCGCTCAACAACCAATTCGTCACCGAAGATGGACGCACGATTCAGATTCCGCCGACGCTGTTGATTTCAGGCTTTGCGCCGATTGAAAAAGACACGCGCGCGATTTCGATGGACGCCAAACGCGCAGGTTCGAAGCTAGTCATCGTGGGCACAACGAGTAATCGTCTGGGCGGTTCGCACTTTGCATTGTTTGCTTCTGTTGCGGCCTCGGCGGCGCGTCTAGCGATGCCGTGCTTGTCGAGAGGTCCTGCGAATGCGGCGGCTGTGCATCGTGCGATGAATGCGGATCTTGTGCGCAGCGCGCATGATTGCTCAGAAGGCGGCGTGCTTGTGGCTGCTGCTGAGATGGCGTTCTCGGGTGGCCTCGGACTTTCGCTTGATCTCTCGCAACTTCCTGTTGTGGGTGATGTGCCGTTGCTCTCTCGTGCGTTTGCGGAAGACGCGTCACGCTATCTGCTTGAAGTCGACGCGAGTGATCTGCCTGCGCTTGCGAAAGCGCTAGGAGACGCGCCGTATGCAGTGATTGGATCATTCGAAAGTCATGGCGAATTCGTACTCACTAGCGCGACGATTTCAGCTCGCGTGAAAGTCGCGGCGCTTGGCGAAGCGTGGAGCTCAGGCATGACGCAGATAGGTTTCGCATGAGCACGCTCGCGAATCAACCCATGAAGATGTCCCAAGGCTCACGCATGAAAGCACTCGTCATCACGGCTCCAGGCATCAATTGCGACGGCGAATTGTGCGAAGCGTTCGCGCTCGCAGGTTGCAGCGTCGAAAGCGAATTGCTCTCGCGACTCGCGCGCGCGCCGAGCGCAATTGATCGGTACGACTTGATCGGCCTCCCTGGCGGATTCAGTTACGGCGACGACATCGCAGCAGGTCGCATCATGGCCGCGCTCATTCGCCAGTCGATTTATCCCGCACTCGCAGCGGCCATCGCGCGCGGTGTGCCGATGATTACGCCGTGCAATGGCTTTCAAATTGCAGTCCAAGCAGGTCTGCTGCCAGGACCAATCGAAGGCGACGCGTGGAGTTCGACGCCGTGCGAGCCAACCGTTGCGCTCGCGCAAAACGAAACTGCGCGCTTCAACGACAGTTGGACTTCGATGGAAGTTCCTGTGAACACGCGCTGTGTATGGACGCAAGGTCTTTCGGTGGATCGCGACACATCGATCATCCCGTGCGCCCACGGTGAAGGTCGTTTCGTCGCTGATGAAGACACGATTGCTGCGCTTGAAGCGAACGGTCAAATTGCGCTGCGTTACGGCGCGAATGATCACTTCAACGGCAGCGTCAACCGCATTGCGGGAATCTGCGATGCATCAGGTCTTGTGTTCGGTTTGATGCCGCATCCCGAGCGTTACCTTCACTGGACGCAGCATCCGCGTTGGACGCGACTTACAAATGCGCAACGCACGGGCGACACACCAGGACTGCAAATGTTTCAGAACGCAGTGGCATTCGCAACCGCCGCGCGCAGCGGCAGCACATCGAGAGGGCGCGCATGACGACGCTGCACACGAGTAGCACGCGCACAGGTTCGCTTCGTTGCGGCACGATCGGTGTCGGTCGCATGGGTCGCCATCACGCTCGCTTGTATGCGTCGTGCGAAGGTTGTGAACTCGTTGCTGTCGTCGATGGGAATCTCGAACGCGCGAATGCGATTGCGCAAGAGTGGGGCGGTCGCGCGTTCTCGAGTGTTCAAGAACTGATTGACCACGGCATCGACGCAGTCACCATCGCGACTCCAACCATCACGCATCGCGCGATTGTTGAACCGTTGCTTGAAGCAGGCATTGCGTGCTTGGTTGAAAAACCACTCGCGCCTGATGTTGCGCAAGCGCGCGCGATTGCTGAATGCGCGCAGCGCACAGGCTCGCTCTTGCAAGTTGGCCATGTCGTGCGCTACGACCCTGTGATGGTTGCGATTCGCGAATTGCTGATGCCCGATGCCGAAGGACGCACGATTCGCCCGCGTTTCATCGAGATTGATCGCGTGAGCCCGATGACCTTTCGCTCGACTGATGTCGGTGTTGTCCTCGACATGATGATTCACGATCTCGATGTGCTCACCATGCTCATGGGTTGCGAGCCCGAGGAGATTCACGCGAACGCCGTGTGCGTGGTCGGTGAAGCGGAAGATGTGTGCAATGCGCGGCTCGTGTTTCCTGCGGGAGAGGATGGCTTGCGCTGCACTGCGAATGTCACGGCGAGTCGGCTCGCGCTCAAGACCGAACGCAAGATTCGCCTCATCAGTGAAGACGCGTATATCTCTGCCGACTTCGTTGAGAAGAAGGGCACGGTCGTTCGCAAGACTGCGAATGCCGCGCAACTCAAAGATGTGCGCGCGCGTCTCAAAGCAGGCGATGATCTGTCGAGCGTGAACTACCTCGAGATGATCGCGATAGAGCCACTAGCTGTCGGCAGCGGTGAACCGTTGAAGATGCAACTGCTCGACTTCCTCGATGCCGTGCGAAACGCGCGCCGACCGATGGTGAACGCGGAAGACGGCCTTGCTGCCGTGCGCACTGCAGAGCGCATTATGTTGGCCGCGAAAGCGGCGGGCGCGAGGATGGTGTAATGGCTGTTTCAACCGAGAAAACAAGCACGAAACTCACCGCATGCGAACGACTGCGCATCGGTTCGCACCTCTCTGTCGCCGGCGAACTGCGCGCGGCGATTGTTGAAGCGATCGCGTTGCGCCTAGGCGCTGTGCAAATCTTCACGCGCAATCAACGGCAGTGGTCAGCAAAGCCGCTCACGCAATCCGAGATCGATGAGTTCAACGCTGCGTGCGTTGGCAGCGTCTTTGCCGATCGCTCGCGCATCGTGAGTCACAACAGTTACCTCGTGAATCTCGCAACGCCAGACGCAGACAATCTCGCGAAGTCCATCGCATGCGAACGCACTGAACTCGAACGCTGTGAAGCGCTCGGCATTCCTTTCTCAGTCGCGCATCCTGGATCGCATTTGGGCACGCCGCGCAAGCCAAAGGATCCGAACGATCTCGACACTCCGCCATCGGGCGATGAACTCGAAGGTCTCAAACGCATCGCTCGCGCGATCGACGGCTTGCATAAGGATCTCAAGGGCTACAAGGTGCGCATCGCGCTCGAGACCACCACGGGCAGCGGAACCAATCTCGGATACGCGTTTCATCATCTTGGTTTCATCCGCTCAATGGTGAAGGCGCCCGAGCGCATTGCATATTGCATCGATACCTGCCATGTCTTCGCGTCGGGGTACGATGTTTCAACGCCCGCGAAAGCGCAGGCCACGCTCGCGCGCTTTGACAGCGAGGCGGGGCTTGCGCATGTCGGCGCTGTGCACGCGAACGACTCTGAAGCGCCGTGTGCTTCGCGTCGCGATCGCCACGCGCACATCGGCGAGGGACTGTGCGGCGATGCGTGGTTTCGCGCGGTGCTGCGCGAGCCGAAGCTCGCAGAAGTTGCCAAAGTTCTCGAAACCGAGAAAGGTGACGCGAGCGATGGGCGAGCGTGGGATGTTGTCAACAGTGAGCGCCTCGCCTCGATGGGCGCGTCAAAGTGACGCGACCTCGGAGAGCCGAAACTGCACGATTTACGAGTTCAACGAGTGACGAACGGATCGAATCAAGTGAATTGAACGATTGCGCATGTGTGATTACAGGATCTATGCGCTGCGACCCGAAGATAGGAACCGTATGAGTTTAAGTAGGACGATCCGTTTGGAGTTTGTTGGCAGGCACACCGCTCAGGCCGTGGCAGCGGGAGTTGTCGCATCCGCGGTGCTGACCCTTGGTTGTGTGACTCGCAGCGGAGGTCCCGCGACGAATTCAACCGCAGTCAACGGAGCAACCTCCACCAACGGCGCTGACAACCGTCCAGTGATGCGAATCGATCCGACGCCCGCAGAGGAAACCCGTCTGGGTGACGCGAATGCCGCCATCTTGGCTGAAGACCCCGACACCGCGCTGCGCATCTTCCGTGAACTTCTTCAAGAAAATCCAACACTTGCCGATGCCTACACAGGCATGGGCACCGTGCTCGAAACGCAAGGTGAACTCGAGCTCGCTGAGCCTGCGTACGCGCGCGCGCTCTCGCTTGATCCAGTCGACTTCACCGCCGCGAGCGGCTACGGCCGCGTGCTTGAAGCGTTAGGAAAGTCGAAGGAAGCGATCCGTGCGCTGCAACGCGCACTGACGATTCGTCCACGCGACATCGCCGCGAATCTTGCGATGGCGCGGCTACTGCTCGCGTCTGGTCAAACCGACGGTTCACTCGCGTTTGCTGAACGCGCGATCCGTCTTGATCCGCAAAACGGTCAAGCACATCTCGCGCTCGCTAGCGCCTACTCAAAGATCGGCCGCGGATCCGAAGCAATTCGCGAATACGAAACTGCCTGCGAACTCATCGATCCACCAGTCGATGTTATGTACGCGCTTTTGAACGCGTATGCCGCAGAAAAACGCTATCGCGAAGCCGCCAACGCCGCCGAAGCCCTCACGCGCGTTGCCCCAACCGCCGCCGCATTTGAGCGCCTCGGTTGGTCGCTCTTCCGTCTGAATGATTTCAAGGCGAGTGATGTGGCGTACCGCACATCAATCGAACTCGATCCTCTCTACTGGCCCGCCCTCAACGGCGTCGGCGTAAACGCGCTCAACGCTTGGATCAACGGTGGCAAGCAGCCCGAGGATCCGCAACGCGACGAAGCGCGCTTGATGCTCCAGCGCTCACTGCGCGCGAACGCAGATCAGCCGAAAGTCTCGGCATTGCTGCTGAAGTATCGACTCTGAGTCGAGCTCCCGAGTGGACGCGCACTTTTTCGGCTCACGGCGCGCGAGCGTTCGGAAGCGATCACGATAGATCTGGAGTTTGATCTGGAATTCGATCAGTTCGATCGAGCTCCACGCCTGCTCCTGGAGTCGAAGTGCAAGACCTCACACGGAGCTTGCGCTATCGCGGAGGCGACGCACTGTTCACTTGCGCGGGGAAGTCGTATCTATCGCCCGAAGCGCTTGCGTCACCCCTCGACATCACACTCAGCGAGTTAATCGCGAAGTCACGATTGCTGCCGACTGTTGATGCGCGAGAGTGAGTCCGCGTCCTCTTGTAGTATTCGCGCCATGCCGAACGCTCACTCTGTGGATCCCACGCTTCTTGAGTTCTTTGATTCGCCGAGCGATTCGCCGTTTGTGATTGAGCATGTGAGTGACGAGTTCACTTCGGTCTGCCCGAAGACTGGGCACCCTGACTTTGGGCGCATCATTCTGCGCTATCAACCAGCGGCGGTGTGTGTGGAGCTCAAGAGCCTCAAGCTCTACTACCAAAGCTTTCGCAACGCGGGCATCTTCTATGAGCAGGTCACCAATCGATTGCGCGATGATCTTGGTGAAGCGATGAGTCCAGCGTGGATGCAAGTCATCACCGACTGGAAAGGTCGCGGTGGGATTCGCTCGAAGATCGTTGCTACCGCAGGCCTCGTGCCTGATGCGTGGGTGACGAAACTTGATGCGTGACGCGGTCTTGAATTGATGCGTGACGCGGTCTTGAGAATCGCCTGCTATCAGCGGCCGAATTGAATCTGCGGCATGCTGCGCTTCTTCGGCGATGGCAACTCGCCGAGTTCTTCAGCTTTGATCGAACCTACTTCGATTATGAGCAGATCCTTCAAACGACGGAAGATGCTCGCCTCGGTTTGCTCAAGGCTTTCGCGCAGCAGTTTGCGCTCGCGTGTTTGCGCTTGCATCGCGCGTATGCCGCCGTCTGACGAAAAAGATGGCTGATCGGCCTTTGCCGCCTCCTTTGATTCGATGAACTCCTGGCACTGCGTCTCACGCGTTTCGATCCACTCAACTTTGAGCGCATTGATGCGATTCACGCCATCAGTTGTCACGCCTTCAATCGCGATCGCCTTTGTGAACAAAGGCGAAAGGTCGCGCGGCATCTTGTAGATCGCAGGGTTTGCTGCACGAAGGAATCCGCGCACAATGGCGTTGCGCGCATCGGGTTCGCCTTCGAGTTTCGCTTCGAATCCAGCGACAGTGCGCGTGTTGAGGTCCGCAACGCGCGTGCGGGCTTTGCTGATTTTCACTCCGAGTTCCTGGAACTTCTCGCCGATCTCTGCGCTCATCTCAACGGAGTGACTCACGCTGATATTGCCATTGCCATCATCAGTCGTGATCTCTTTCGTCCACTCCTGCATCGTGCGATCGCGCTCGGCAGTGAGTGACTTCACTTCGCTGCGCATCGTGTTGATGACATTGAGTGAACTTTCATCCCAAGCAGTGAGGTCTTCGTTGATAAGCGCGCGCGTGGCGGGCTCGAGATTCGCTGCGTCAACAATCACGACGAGATCCGCGACTTGCGCGCCTCGCTCGCCCGTAAGCCCACGAACACGAGCACGCGCGCGTCGAGCGGCATCAGTCGCATCGACCTTGTCGGCGTGCGCCGTGGCTTTAAGATCATCGAACATCTTCTCCTCCGCAGCATCGACAGCAGCGGAAAGTTTCGCGGGGCCCTCAGGATCTTTCGTGGTTTCTTCGCCACCGCTCAGTGTGAAGGTCATCGCCATTCCACCATCGCTGTCGAATGCCATCTCTTGCTGAGCGCTTCCAAATTCGCCTTCAGCCGCAGTGCGAGCAGCCGCGCAGTCCGCGACGATCTCGTCGAAGACAGCACGCGAGTCTGCAGTGAATCCAGTTTTGGTTGCGAGCGCATCGAGCTCGTCTCCCGTCATCGGTCGCGCCACGCCAGAGGAAGCTCCACCGCCGCCGAAGGAGAACGGTGAATCGCCGTCACCCATTTCGTCGCCTGAAAACACCATCATGTCACCATCGCCGCCGACCACGATCGCGGAGAGCGCGGCGCCGATTGCGCCTTCGATCTCCTCGCTCACACCGCTGAGTTGGATCGTGCCGTTAAACGCTTCGCCACCGCGGCCAATGTTGACGAGCGTTTGCGGCGGAGTTGCATCAAGTCCGAGCAGCGCGCGCAGTGCTTCGGAATCGCGAGCGTCGAGCGCGGCGATTTGCTCGCGTGCTGCATTCACGCGATCTTCGTTTGGATTGCTTTCGTCGGAGCCGCCGAAGCTGAACATGTTCGCGTCGCTGCGCTCAGCAAGCAGGGTGTCGGCCGCGAGCACTGCGTTGTCAAAGAGTGGACGCGCTGACTGATCATGCGCGTCAAGCAACGCGGTGACGGACGACCACACGGTGTCATCAATCTCGCCAGCCGCGCGTTTGGCCCGCGCTTTCTTGACGAGCGCATCGAACTCGCTCTTCACATGCAGTGACGGATAGACCGCGCGTGCAAACTCAGCACGCAGCGCGCGCGCAGTTTCTGGAGGAAGAAGCGAATCGATCGAGGTCAGCGTGTCGCGATGCAATCGACGCATGCGCGTTGCGACTGCAGCACCTTCTTCTCCTGCACGCTTCTGCACATCACGCGCTTTGGTGAACCAATCTTGTGCTGCGTCCTGCCCGCCAGTTTCCGCGCCCGCTTCATCGTTTCCACCTGCAAGTTGAGGGCCATTCGTCATACCGAGCTCTTCGCGGATTTCAGCCGCGCGCACGGCACGAGTGATCGTCGCTTCAGCATGGCGCTCGAGTAAGCGCGTGAGTTCGATGTCGTAGGCGTCGAGCGTTGGCGCGATCGGCGCGCGGGCATTCGCGTCGAGGTCGATGAGTGCGCTCGTCGTTGCGAGATTGAATCCCAGTGAATTCGCGCTAAAGCCAGTGGTCGGCGTGAGCGCGGCGCAACGCCGTCGTGTGAGCGCGTTGCGCAACGCTTCCGCGTGCACCGCGTCAACAGTCGTGAGCACCCCGATGAGTTCATCAACGAGTTGACCATCCATCTGCGCCGCACGTTGAAGCAAGCGGCGATTCGATTCGGCATCTTTTTTCGCATCGTCAACACTGACGACAACGACCATCGCGCCACCATGCGCGCTCTCAAGCGCTGGTTGCACTTCGCGGGTTTCGAAATCGCGGAAGCGCGCGAAGTAACTTTCGTGCAGCGGAAGTGCTGCGTCTTTCACGGTGTCAGGAAGTCCCGCTTCTTTGAGCATTGTTTCAAACTGCGCGGCGCTCACTGGTGTCGGCGGGGTCGCGCGACCGAGTTGCGCGTGGGCAGTGAGATTCGTCGAGAGCGTCGCGGCAAGCGCGACGGCGAGAGCGAGCGAAGCGAGTGGGCGAAGAAGGTAGTTTTTCATGGCGGTGCATGATGCCTTGCATCACATGATCTGTCCTCGAATCGCCCGAGAACAGACGGAAATTCGGAAAAAGCAGGGCGGAAGCATTGATGCGCTTGCGAGCAAGCGGCAGTCCCTTCATACTGCGGAGTTCGACCACGCGGGGACTTCCCCCGATGGAAGTACACGCTCGATCCGGAGAGTGCGCAGACCTCTGTGCGCAGTGTTCTGATTGGATGTGTGAACCGCTTTGACCCCTAATTTTGGACCTTTCGTTTCCATGAGCCAATTTTCTTCGACCGCGAAGTCGTCAGTTTCGTCCGCACCTCTCACCAACAACTCACGCACGGCAAGCCTCGACGCGTCAACGCATGCGAAGGCGATTCAACTCGCAACCGTCACGCTTGAAATGTGCGCGACGGCGGGCGTTGGGAACCCGACAGTCGCGATTTCCGCAACGCATCTCTTCACCACGCTGCTCTATCAATCGATGCGCTGGGATGTTGCTTCGCCGCGCGATGCATCTGCTGATCGCCTCATTCTGAGCGACGCGGCCTTTGCTCCGCTGCTCTATGCCGCGTGCGCCGATCTTGGCGTCGCAGGCTTTGTCGATGGATCATGGCGCGCACTCACAACTGCGGACCTCGCGACCTTTGGCGCGGTTGATAGCGCATTGCCAACGACTCCAACGCCAGGCACACTCGCGATCGTTGAGAACGCAGTTGGTGCTCACGGCGCAGGACTCTCGCTTGCGGTCGGTCACGCACTTGCGGCGCGATTGGAAAGTTCCGCGCGCCGCGTGTTCTGCGTGATTTCTGACGCTGAGTTGCGCGAAGGTCAACTCAGTGAAGCGCTCGCATCGATCATCGAAGAGCGGCTCACCAATGTGATTCCCGTGTTCGTCGCCAGCGCGCTTTCAACGAATGATCGCGCGAACGCTGTCGATGGCATCGAAGCGCTCGTCAACCGCCTCAACGCGATGGGCTTCGAGACGATCTCTTTCGACGGCCACGCGCCTGCACAGATTCGCGATGCAGTGGAGTTGACTGCTGACGCGTCGCAGTCAACCTCGAAGTCGAGCAAGCCGAAGGCGCTTGTCGCTCGATGCATAAAGGGTTGGGGCGCGAAGAGTCTGCAAGGTGGATCGTGGAGTGGTCGCGTCGTCACGGGCGAGAAGCTTGCGACCGCTTTGCAAGACTTGCGCAACGCGCGCATCGGTCTCACGAACGCATTCGCGATCGAACTCAGTCGCCCGATTCCACGCGAGAAAACCCCGCAAAACCCAGCAGTTTCTATGCATGCTGCGCTTGAAGCAACACCTGATTTCGCGCGCGCTATGAAGGACGCGGACATGCTTGCGGTCTATCAAGGCGGACGACTTTCGACGCGCCGCGCGATGTCGTTAGCGTTGCGTGCGCTTGGCCGTGCCCACGGCGGCGTGAGCGTGCTTGAGTGCGATGCTCGTGCCAACATGGTGAGCGACATGTTCGCTGCTGATCGCGCGCTCACGCCGCGCTTCAATGAATGTCGCTCTGCAGAGAGCCACATGATCGGCGTTGCGTGTGGTCTCGCCAGTGCAGGACGCGTCGCGATTGCGTCGGCAAGTGCACGCTCACTCGTACGCGCGCATGAGCAACTCGAAGTCGCCGCTCGCTCTGGTGTGAGCCTGACGGTCGTCGCCACCAACAGCGGTCTCGGCGCGATTGCTGAAGGCGCGAGCGCGACCAGCACGAATGATGTCGCGTGGTTTCGCGCCATCGCGGCGCAACAAGATGCCAGCGGACATCCAACGGGCTACTTGCTGCAACCTTCCGACGCGTTCGCGGCCTACGCGCTCACGCTTGCAGCCGCGGCCCACGAAGGTCTCACCATCATGCGTCTTCCCGCGGGCGAGCAAGAGTTTCTCTACAACGCCGAAACCACCTTTAATCTAGGCAAATTTGAGGTGTTGGTCGAAGGTCGCGATCTCTTGATCGTGACTGCGGGCGCGATGGTGCACGAAGTGAATCGCGCGCTTGATGATCTCGACAAGGCGGGAATCGACGCGACGATTGTCGATCTCTACTCGTTGCCGTTTGATGAAGCAGCACTACTCGATCTTGCGAACGCCAACGGTGGACGCATCCTCGTCATTGAAGACAACGCGAGCGGCGCACTCGCAAGCTCTGTGAGCGATGCGTGCACTGCCGCTGGTGATCCGTTCATCATTGAGTCGATGTGCGTTCGCACGCCAATCGTGAGTGCGCGTAGTTTCGACGAAGCGTTGCGCATTGCCAAGCTCAGCGCGAGCGACATCGTGGCGCGTGCATCACGCTTGTTAGGCATCGACACGAAATCGTGAGCGTCTATTGCGGCTGAAGCGTCGGCGCGGTATCGCGATTGGGAGCACCTTCGCCTGACGCGTTTTGACGCTGCGCACCGTGCATGTCTTGATTTTTCGGCGCAGGATCATTGAGGCCGTGGGCGCGCAGATGCTCGAGCATTCCTTGATGGAATCGAATCTGTGCAAGCGGATAAAGCGAATCATGCGTGAGCCCGTCGATCACTTCGATGTAGCCCGGCGCGCTCACAGGCGCGTTTGCAGCAGGATTCGCAGCACTTTTCGCACGCGCCGCTTCACGCCACACTTCAAGCTTTGCCTTCAGTCGCGTCACTGCAAGATTGAGATAGAACGAATCACGCGAACCACACAACAAGCGAATGCGCTCATCAAACAGCGTCGCGTACTTCGCAGGCTCCCGCGCGCACATCCGCGCGAGATCATGGCGTAACCACGCTTCAACCGTCACAGGATCAATCGCGCCAGTCGTCGCGTCGCACAGTCGTCGCGGCGCGTTGCGCGCAGCATCCCACGGCGACCACATCGCATCCCACGCGGCCCACTGTTCACCGCTGCGACCATCAGGATCAATCGCGTTCTCCGACGCTACTTCATCACGCACCGTCATGAAGACGCGATCATCATTCGGACCAAGCACGCCGCGATGACTCGGTGTCTCCGTCCCATCGCGCGACACAAACAGCGAGAGGTCGCGCAACAAATCCGTGCATTGAAACGCGCTGAAATCAACAGGATCTGGCGCACTCGCAAAGCACGCACCGAACACTTCGGGATACGTCAGTTGCAAATGCAACGCGCTCCAACCGCCGCTTGAGTGACCGGTGACGATGCGCGCCTGCGTCGTCGCAATCAGTCGAAAGCGCTCTTCAAGAAACGGAATGAACTCTTCAACAAGCGCGCGCCCAATCGGTCCCGACGCGGGTGAGTCACACATTCCACTATGACCCCATGGCGTGTCAGCGTCAAGAAACACCCACACCGCTTGCGGTAACGCAGCGCGCGCTTGCGGTGATTGCAGCGCAGCCGCGGCATTGAGTGCGGCGAGATGATTCGCGCCGTAGCCGCCGATGACATAGATGGTCGGCCACATGCGTCGGTCGTAGGTGAGGTCGTGGTATCCGTACGGCAGCACGGCACTCGCGCGCATGTTGAAAGTGCGACCGAAGTGCGCGCTCATCAACGCGCTCTTGCGATCAATAAAGGTTACGGCGGTGCTCTGCACGAACGTCTGCGGAGGAATCGTCTCCGTGAGCTCAATCGTCAACTCGTCAGTGCGTTCACGGCTTAATTCCACCGTCGCAGTCTGGCTCACAAGATTGCCAGGACCCAAGTGACCGCGCGTCGTGAAGTCGCTATCGAGCACCGCTTGCACTCGCCACGAACCGTCGAGCGCTTCCAGTGGTCCGCCAAACACCGTGGCGCGCTCGGGCTCGAAGACATAGGTGTCGCCAGCCTTGGCACCGTTCAGCGCGATCGAGGCAATCGGCTGGAGCTTCTCAAAGAACGGTCCGCTCGCGGGCTCAACTTCCGCCCATCGAGGAGAGTCAGGCGTGAAGAACAGAATCAGCCGCCCGCTGAACGTGCTCACCTCGCTCGCAGCCGCTGCAGCAGGGATTTTGATGAGATAACGGTCTTTTGGGCTCGGCGGCAGGGGGATGGCCGCACCGTTGGTCGAACTCTGCGACCAACTCACGCGCGCAAAGCAGAGCGCCAGCAGCGAGCAAGTCAGTGGAAGGTTCGTCACGTTTGCTCGCATGTGTCAATCAAGTGCTGATTGTGAGTCGCTTGGCGTGCCGATACAAGGTTCGCCCTGTCACGGATGCGAAGTCCGGCAGGAAACGGGAGCCTAGCGATATGTCGAGCCTTGCGTCTACACCATTCAGTCACATCCATCGTCCGTCCGCCCATCGTTCGTCCGTCGCGATCGCATCAGCGATTGTGGCGAGCGCCTTTCTCGTTCTGAGCGGCTGCTCGTCGCATCGCACGATCGAAGACGAAGTATTCGCGGCGCAGCGCAATGTCCAAGACGCGCTCTTTGCGCGCACCTTCACCACCGATGAGCCGATCGAACTGAAGACCACAGGCGCCGTCGCGGTTGACATCGACAATTTCGCGGGCGATGTGGTCATTCGCGCCGATCGCAATGTCACGCGCACCTTTGTTGAAGTGCGCCGCGTGTCAACGCACGGTCTCGGTCGTTGGATGGAATCCTACGACGCCCTCGATGATGCGCAGTGGACAGCAACGCTCGAACCGCGCGTTGGCGGCGGTGAAACGCTGGTCATTCGCACCGATACCCCGAACATCGAAGAGCATTTTCATCATGTGGAAATCCTTGTGGTCACGCCCGCGCTAGACACCGCACGCGTGCGCACCACCAACGGCGATGTCACCGTCATCGAGAACCAAGGCGCGGTCGATATCGAAACCACGCGCGGAAATGTGCGCATGATGACCCCGTGGCCGATGACGAATCCGATGAGCATCATCACCAGCGAAGGCTCGATTGATTACCGCGTGCGCGGCGAATCAAAGGGCGCCTTCGACTGCGAATCTCACGGCGGCCAAGTGCGGCAGCGCTGCGAGTACGGCCACTGGCTCGCGCTCGACACCGACAACGATCACGACCGCTTCTACGCCGTGCTCAACGGTGGCACGAATCCCGTGGTGTTGCGCACGAGCGATGAGAACATTCGCGTCGCAGTGGTGCCGAATCCAACCGCGGTTGGACCGATCATCTCTGACCCGTAAGTTCGGCGCGTGTTCGTTACAGTGCGTCGGTGAAAGAAGTTCAAGACCACTGGTTTCGTCTCGCCAAAGAAGAGGGCTATCGCTCTCGTGCGGCGTACAAGCTCATCGACATCGATGATCGCAAACGGCTGCTCCGCCGAGGTTTTCGCGTGCTGGATGCAGGCGCCGCGCCTGGAAGTTGGTCGCAAGTTGCCGCAAAGCGCGTGGGCGATCGCGGCCAAGTCATCGCAGTCGATCTCAAGGAAATCAACGGCGGGGGATATCCGCCGAATGTGCAATTGATCCGCGCAGATCTGCGCGATTTAGAACTGCGCGACATGGGCGATCGTCCGTTTGATGTCGTACTCAGCGACATGGCGCCCGACACAACGGGTGACCCAATGGGCGACGGCTTCCGCTCCGCGCGACTCTGCCACGAACTGCTTGACCGCTGCTGCGACTGGCTGCGCCCTGGCGGACACCTCGCGATGAAGGTCTTCGAAGGTGGCGAGTATCCCGAGCTACTCAAGCGCGCGAGCCGAATGTTCGGCGAAGCGAAGGGCTACAAGCCGCGAGCGTCGCGCGCCGAGAGCGTGGAGATGTTCATCGTCTGCCTTGATTTTCGCGGTATCGACGGACGCACGCCAACGCTCGACGACGCAACGCTGCCAACGCGCAAGCCAAGCAAGGGTTGGACGTAAGCGAGAG
>QWPU01000034.1 GCA_003671065.1 Planctomycetota bacterium
CCGCGGTCGCGGGCTCGCTGCCGCTTAAGGTTGCGATCGACCCGAAGAGGCTTGCGCCACTCAGAATCGTCCCGTTGTTGATCGCCCCGCGAACGATGACATTCTTGCCTCCGAGCGAAAAACCCTGGGAGTAGGTGCCCGCCGCGACGAGCACGACGGAGCCAACAGGCGCCGCATTGATCGCAAGTTGAATCGTTGCATACTCACTCGGAACATTGAGCACAGAGCCGCCGGCGAATGCCGCGCTCGAAAGTGCTGCCGCAACAAGACTTACGGCAATGCCTGCAAACGCCTCGCGCCCGTCACATTGTGTGTTGAGTTCATACTGAGTCATGCGTCGAATCTCGCGAGCACAGCACGCATTCTCACAAATTCAATGTAAAAACCCTGAGTCGCTTTCCGCGACTCAGGGAAATGTGTGTGATCCAAATCAGCAAACACCCGTCAGTTCGGACACGCGCCCCAGCCTGAGAGCAGAATCGAAACATCCGCCGCGTTCACGAGACCATCGTGATTGGTGTCACCGACTCCTGACGGTCCGGTGAGTCCCCAACTCGACAGCAGTACCCCAAGATCGGCAGCGTTCACGACTCCATCGCCGGTGAGATCGCCATGGCAATCGCACACGGTCACCCGAGTATCCCAATGTCGCCGCGCTCTCGCCCGATCGAACGACGCTCGCCATTGGCGCCATCTTCAACGAAGGCGAAGTCACACTCGTGGACGCGCGCACCATGAAGCAACGCGCAAACATGCCAAATCACCGCGGCATCGTGCGCGCCATCGCATGGAACACCGACGGCTCCCGCATCGCCAGCACCGCAAGCGACGACACCGTCCGCATCTGGCATGTCGAGCACGAAAGCGAAATCCTCACTGCCTGGCGCGGCACCTGCGCAGACATCGCGTTTGATGCGAGCGACGCGCTATGGCTTGCCTGCGCAGATGGACAACTCCGCGTGTTGCGAGCGAGGTAAAGTTACGAGCATCGGAGTAGCTTGCGCCCATGACGCAGCCCACGCGTGATGAACTCAGGCAGTGCCTTGGCATGAGAGCCGAGGGATACGAAGCGGCTCGAATGAATCGTGAAGTAGCACTCGCGCGATCGCGAAAACTAGCGATTTACCCGGCGATTTACCCAGTGATTTACCCGGCGATTCAAGCGTTTTCAGGCCTTCTCTCGTGCCCGTTGCTCGCTGAACTTGCCGAGTTGTCTGAGTGGCCCGAGCTGCTCATCCAATTCAGTGCGCTCTGTGCAAACGCTTCCTGAAGTGCTCACGCACGGCTCACAACCGCCGCTGCGAACTTGATGTCGACCACGCGCGCTTCAACTTCGGCGATGCCTTTGAATGTGTTGAGCGTTGGCTCGATCACCACATCCATCCTCGTGCCCTTCGCGAGAAGTTCGATGTGTTCGGCGCCGCTCCACCATTGCATGCGTAAGAAATGAGCCTTTCCGCCGACGATTTGCTTGATGGTGACTTCGATGTGTTTGCCATCTCGACCGATCGGACGCGTGGCGGTGACCTCGACATGCTCCACGAGAAACAGTGGCTTGCGATTGTCACGACCGAATGGCGCGAGTGTGTTGAGTTGCTCAACGCTTGCAAGATTCAGTGTGCTGAGCGTGCACGCGGCGTCGACGGTGAGTGGGCACTTCTGGAGATCCGATGGCGGAAGGAGCGCATCGACTTCGCGCGTGAAGGCCTCGGTAAACGCCTCGATGCTCGACTCCGCAATCGTGACGCCCGCGGCCATCGCGTGCCCGCCGTGCCTGAGCAAGTGCGCGCCACACGCGTCAAGCACCTTGTGCAACTCGATGCCTTCAACGCTGCGACCCGAACCCTTGAACGCATCTTTGTTGCGCGTGAGCAAGATCACTGGGCACGCGTAGATGTCGACGAGTTTCGAACACACGATGCCGACGATGCCGAGATTCCATGATTCGCTTTGCAACACGATGCCGCGCGGCTTGTTCGCGCCGTAACGCTTTTTGACCATGAGCTGCGCATCCGCAAAGATCGCAGCATCGTCGAGTCGTCGTTGCGCATTGAGTTCGCCGAGCAACTTCGCAAGATCACGCGCGCGCTGGTTCGTTGCGGTTGTAAAGAGTTCCATCGCATCCTCGGCGTGCTTCATGCGTCCGCACGCATTGATGAATGGCGCAAGACGAAACGCGACTTTTTCGGCGTCAACTGGGCCTGAATCCAATCGCAAGGATGACAGCAGCGCATCGAGTCCATCCACGCCGGTGTGTTGCACTTCGCGCAAGCCGTATGCGACGAGCACGCGATTCTCACCAAGCATCGGCACGACATCGGCCACTGTTCCAATCGCTGCAAGCGGAAGCAATGTCTTCACGCGATCGCGAAGTGCCTGCGGAAGTTTCGCGCGCGGCTCGCTGGCGTCGCGATCCAATCGGTCAACACCGCACCACGCTTCCGCAATCATCCACGCAAGTTTCCACGCGACACCGGCGCCGCACAGTTCTCCGTACCGCTGCGTCGTACCAAGCCTCGGATGCACGACTGCGAGCGCCATCGGAATCTCGCCGTCCGCGTTCAACTCATGATGATCGGTGATGATGAGCGTGAGACCGAGTTCGTGTGCGACGCGCGCTTCACTGATCGCACTCACTCCGCAATCAACCGTGATGATGAGTTCGATGCCTTCATCGCGAAGGAGTCGAAGCGCTTCGGCGTTGAGTCCGTAACCCTCCTCGATGCGATGCGGCACATAGACGCGCGGATTGATCTGTGGATCAAGTGCGCGAAGCATGTGCCACACGATTGCACTCGACATGACGCCGTCGACGTCGTAGTCGCCGTAGATCGCAATGCGTTTGCCGCTGCGCACTGCATCGCAAATTGCATGCGCAGCCTTCTGCGCGTCGTGCAAGTCGGAAGGATGTTGTAACTGCGTGAGCTTCGGATGACAGAAAGCATCGCGATCGGCGGTCGTCACTGCACCGCGAGCGGTGAGGAGTCGCGACACGAGATCCCCGCTCGATTCGTCGGATTTTGCGGACTGAGAGTGAATCCATCGCTTCGCGGGAAACTGCATGAGGCGAGTGTACAAGCGGCTATTGCGCCCTTCGCGTCGGCGCTTCCCCCTCCAAAATCCTGATTTTCAACGATCACTCAACCCACTCGCCCGCTCGTCCGATCTACTCTCCGCTCCCGCGCCGCAAAGGCGTGCGAACCTTGAGGCACTTATGGCAACTTCACCATCGCGACGCTACAAAACCATTCTGCTCTTTGGCGCTCCAGGCGCTGGTAAGGGCACGCAAGGCAAGATCCTCGGCAAGATTCCTGGCTTCTATCACCTTGCCTGCGGCGATGTGTTTCGCTCGCTCGACATGGGATCGGATCTCGGCAAGAGTTTTATGGAGTACTCCTCGCGCGGCGAGTTGGTGCCTGATGAACTCACGATTGAGATGTGGCGACAGAACATGCACGCGCAGACGGTGCTGTCGATCTACAAGCCGAATGTTGACCTGCTGGTGCTCGACGGCATTCCTCGCAATGTGAATCAAGCGAAGCATGTCGATCAGTATCTCGAAGTGCTCACGGTGCTTCACTTGGTGTGCCCTGATATCGAGGCGATGGTGACGCGCATGCGCCGCCGCGCGCTCAAGGAAAATCGTATTGATGATGCTGATGAGAAGGTGATTCGCCGACGATTCGAAGTCTATGACCGCGAGACTCGACCACTGCTCGAGTTCTATCCGAAGTCGCTCGTGCATGAAGTGAACGCGATGGGTTCGCCCGCTGAAGTGTTACAGCATGCGCTTCAAGTGTGCGTGCCGATTCAGAACGAACACTTCCGCAATCCCCTTTCTTAAGGCGATGCCGAAAGGCGATCAAGTCAGGCGTTCAAGTCAGGCGTTCACAGCGTCGCGCGGATCTCAGCGTCAAGCGCTTCGATGGCGAGTTGCAGCGTGGTCTCAACGGCCAGACGCGCGGCATCTGGTCCAAGTTGCTTCACTTGGCGCGATTGAATTTCGAGCGCATCGAGACGCTTGCGAAACGCGCCAATCATCGCAACATCGCCACCGCCAAGTTGCGATTCCATGAGCAACTGACGCACACTTTCCAACGAAACTGGTCCGCGCGATTGCGTGCTGTCAACGGAGCGGACGAACTGAATCACCTGCGTTTTCGGGAGAAATCGCTCAGCAGCAGCCAATGCGGTTGCCTGGCGTTCAGCAGTCGCGGGATTGGCCATCGTTGTGCTTGCTGGATCGGAGCGATCAACAAGATCATCGGTGGAGCCAAGTCGAAGCGCGACTTCCATGATCTTCGTCTGCTCAACACCGTTGGCATCGATGATCGGTCGGCCCTGCGCATCGCGTTCGGTGCGATGCACAACAAGTTTCACATCAACGCCTGGTGGAAGCGATTGCACGAGGCGAATGAGATCATTGCGATCCGTGAGCGCTTCACCATTCACGCTCGCGACAACATCACCGACGACGAGCACTTTCTCGCCAGGCATGCCCGCGACGAGACCAGAGATGCGGACACCTTGCTCGCGCACCGCCATGCCTTCCATGCGAATGCCAAGCGCGCCGCGTGGCGCAGTGAGAATGCGTTCGCGCAAGATCGCGACGAGTGCGTTGCTTGTTTCTTCGCTGAGATCGTGGCGCGTGAGCAGCGCCATGAGTTCGTCGGGTGTGACTTTGCGCGCAATGATCGCGCTGCGTGCGCTGGAACGATCGGAGAATTGTTCGCTATCGAGCGCACGCGCAAGACGCAGAAGTTCAGCTTCAATCGTCACGCGCGCGAGGTCGGCGTCACTGGGAAGCGGCAGCGGTCCAACTGGTTGTGCTTGGCGAAACATCTGCGGCGCGACGACGGCGCCACCGCGGCGATTACCAACTTCGACTTGCACGATCGCTGGTCGCGCGGGGGCGGCCTGCGCGAAATTCGCGGCGGCAAGAGCGAGAGCGACGATGGCTGCAGGCATGGCTCAAGAGTAGCACAGGATGCGCGTGAGTCCAAAAAAACAGCGCGTGAGACGCGGAGTTCTGCTTATGAAATTCGCTGTGTGCGGGCGCGTTCAGGTTTCGAGCACGGAGGAGATCGCGCGAGTGCGCTCGCTGATCCAGTCCATCATCGCGACCGTCGCGTGCAGGAACGGTTCCGCAGGAATCCCTGCGAAATCGCCTTCGCGCGCGATCGGTGACGCCGCCTCGGCCACGATCGCCGAGAGCATGAGCCACGGAATGAGCGCGGCGACCGCTCGTGTCTCGCTCGGATTTGCCGCGCGATATCCCTCAGCAAACCCCCGGAGATTTTCGCTCACCAAACCGATCTGCCACTTGAGCGGATCCTCGCCGACGCGATGCTTCACCGAGAATTGCAGCATGGCATTGGCCAGCTCCGCCGCAACCGACTCACTGCGCACGCTATCGAAATCGATAACCGCGATGAGCGAGTCCGCAGCCCACAGCGTGTTGCCGGGATGGAAGTCACCGTGGCAAATCGCGGTGCGTTGCATGGGCAATCCCTTGTTGACGAGTTTGTTCTCGATGCGATCCATATGCGCTGAAATGAGATCGATCGTTGTCTGAAGTCGGGCCTGCGCAGACGAAGGCGTGCGATCAACCGCCCGTTCGTGCGCAACACGCAGCGCCGCGCGAACGCCGTCGAAATCAGAAAATCCTCCCTGCGGAAGTTCTTCAAGCAACACAAGATCGCGAAACGCCGCGTGCATGCGTGACAGCACAATGCCCGCCGCGCGCGCTTGCTCGGCATGGCGCGCGTAACGAACACCAGGAAGCCACGCGTGCAATTCATAGAGACGATCAGTCGATTGCAGCAGCGTGCCGCCGCTCTTCATTGCGATGAGTTGCGCAACAGGTACGCCACCCGCCGCCGCGCGCGCTTGCACCGCGTGACCAGCTGCGGCGCGTTCACGATCACGATCCACCGAGCGACCACGAGCGCGGCGCTTCAGCAAGTATTCGCCGTGTTCTGTAGCGATCTTGAGTTTGGCCGCGCGCCGCGAACCACGGCGATACTCGCGGATTTCATTGATCACGCCGATGTCGTAATGCGAGAGCACTTGCGCAATTTCGCGCGCATGAAAGCGCTCGCGCGCCGAGGTCTCTCCGCGCACAACTGCTTCGTCGGGGCGCTGTGATGCGCGATCGTCATCATTGCTCATCGCGCACCTCAACAGTCACTCTGCGTTTGCAGCTTGCTCTTTGATTCGATCAATCGCGGTCTTCATTTCGACGACACGATGCGCGATCTCGATGTCTTGCGACTTGCTTGCGATGGTGTTCGCTTCACGCAACATTTCTTGACTGAGAAAGTCGAGCGTGCGGCCCGCGGGTTCAGCGTCCGACGCTGTAATCACGCGAGCGAATTGCGCGAGGTGACCAGTCAGACGCACGACCTCTTCGGCGATGTCACTGCGTTCAGCGAACACGGCAACCTCGCGCAGCAGATCGGTTTCAGCAGCAGTTGCGCCGACTTCAGCAAGCAGCGAATTCATGCGTGCGCGAAGGCGATCTTGATAGGCGTTGGTCGCATAGGGCGCGCGTGCGGACACTGCCAGAAGCGCCACGCGAATCACCTCGCCGAAACGCCCGAGTTCACGCGCGATCGAAGCACCTTCGCGCGCGCGCATGTCGAGCACGCGAGTGCACGCGTCATCAACGAGTTTGAGCAACACGGGGCGCGCGAGTTCAACAATCTGCTCGACGCCATCAGTGCGAAGAACACCGGGAACCAAGAGCAACGAACCGAGATCCACCGTTGCGCGTTCGCGCAATTCAAGCGGAAGCGCAGCGAGCAACGCCGTGAGCGCACTGCGCGCCGCGTCAGGATTTACTTCAGCCGCCGCAACATTTCCGCCAGGCACGAAGCGCACGACGAGCATGACGCTGCCGCGATTGAGTCGCTTGACGATGGCGCTTTCGAGTTCAGTTTCGAGCGTCGAGAGTTCTTCAGGAACGCGAATCGTCGCTTTGAAGAAGCGGTTGTTCACGCTCTTGACTTCAACGGAAAATCGGCAGCCCTGCGCATCAGCAGAGGCGGTTCCGAATCCTGTCATGGAGCGAATCATCGCGAGGCCTACTTAGCCGCCGCCTGACGCGGGGGTGGTTGGCTCGGGAGTTACTGGTGCATCAGTTGGCGGAACGGTCGGTGCATCGGTCGGCGCATCGGTCGGCGCAACTTCAGGCGCGGCCGGCGCTGGCTTCGTCCCGCCTAACAGCGCCTGCTTCTCTTCGTTGGTCATCGGAATGGGTTGCGCTGGAGCAGTGGTTGTTGCTGGCGCTATCGCAGGATCCGTCGCAGGAATCGTGCCATCCGGCGCTGTCGTCGCCGCGGCAGGAGTCGCAGTCTCAACCGTGCGTGTATTCGAAAGAATGTTGAGCCCAATCGCGATGAGCAGATAGATCGCGAACGCTGTAATCGTCGCCACCGTGAGCGCGTCACCTGTGCGACCACCGAAGGCCGTGTCGGTTCCGCCACCACCACCAAACGCGCCCGTAAGCCCGCCGCCCTGAGGACGTTGCACAAGCACGATCAGCACCAAAGCGATCGAGACGACGATGAAGAGCACGGTGAGAAGAGCGAAGAGGAAGTTCATAAGAAACCGAGTGAAATCGAGATGGAATCAGCGCCGAACTCGCGCCGAGGCCGCCGCGATGATCTGCGCAAAGTCGGCCGCTACGAGCGACGCGCCTCCGATCAAACCACCGTCGATCGCTTCCCGCGAGAAGAGATCAGCAGCGTTCTTGGCGGTCACTGAGCCGCCGTAAATGACACGGATCGCCTCAGAGAACCGCGCAGTATACAAGACCGCGAGAGTTCGTCGGATGGTGTCGTGCGCTTCACTCGCATCGTCGGCGGAGGCAGTGCGCCCCGTGCCGATCGCCCACACGGGTTCGTAGGCGATGACGAGTCGCGCGAGCGCCGCTTCTGAATGACCCGCGAGTGAAGCCCGAAGCTGCGATTCGATGATTGCGTGAGCGACGCCTGATTCGCGGTGCGCGAGGGTTTCGCCAACGCAAAGGACAGGCATGACCGCGGCATCAAGCGCGCGCCCGAGCTTGCGCGAGATAAGCGCATCGCTCTCGCCGAGGCCGTGGCGTCGCTCCGAGTGCCCGATAAGCACGCTGCTGCAACCGATGTCTTTAAGCATTCCCGCGGACACTTGCCCCGTAAATGCGCCGCGCAATTCATCTGAACAATCTTGCCCACCGACGCTCAATCCCGCGCTGGCCGCTGCGATTGCGTCAGGGAGATACACAAACGACGGATACACCGCGCATTCGACGCGCGAATCAGCGACCGCACTGCTCACGCCGCGCACAAGTTCCCCAACCTCGCGCCGCATGAGGTTCATCTTCCAGTTGCCGCCGACAAAGGGGATCCGCGAGGTCATCCGCAAAGCCTACCGCGTTGCGGCGGTCGTGGCTTGCCTGTCCTTTCTTCGTTGGCTTGCCTGTCCTTTCTTCTGTCCTTTCTTCTGTCCTTTCTTCGTGGCTTGCCTGTCCTTTCTCCCTTGGAGTCGCCGACGTCATGGCTCGCGCCCCCAAACAGCGCGTCCGCACTCGGGACATGCGTGCTGGTTCGCTTCGAGCCGATGTCCGCACACGCTACACGCGCGCGGCGCGTCGCAGGAGGGACACTGCTGATCGTCTGGCTGAAGTGCGCGCATGGACAAACAAGCGGGGCAGACATCGAACCCCCGCGCGCGGCCTACCCGGCGAACACGCCGCCGCTCCCATTGATTGATGCAGTTCAGAAACAAGGAGAGCGACGCCAAGGAAAGAATCGCGACCTCAACCTCAGTAGGCAGTGGATACCTACGGTCGAGTGCCGCCGCGAGCACTAGCGCCGCGAGGCTTCCCCAAGTGAACGCCCTCCATGTCCAACGCACTACTCGACCGCGCCGTCGCGATTGGCGCGGCTTCTTGGTGCTCGCCACGTCTGCTCGATTAGTCATCCGAAGGCTCGAATCTCAGCCGCCGCAGCGGACAGTACGGCACGCGTCAACTGTTGCTGCCGCATTCATCAGATTCAACTCGTATCCATCCCACGCCGCATTCCTACACACATCGTCGGCGAAAAACCACCCCCAGCAAGCTCCGGCAGCCGTACCACAGATTGTCCCCATCGCGCCCCAAGTGAGCGCACCAGCAGTACCGCCGACCCCGAGGCCGACGCAAAACCCTCCGACCGTCCCAATTGGTCCCACAGCAGTGCATGGATTGGCAACAATGGTTCCCGCTGGGATACCTAACACGCAGAACCCTCCGACCGCACCAACGGTGCCGAAAATGAACGCTCCGTTCACCATGCAAACTTGCATGTGCTGCTGCGTTTGAGGATCAAAGGTACCCAATCCGTTACACACGGCGAGTTCATTTTGCAGCACCCCCCACAGCCGCGCCTCTTCTTCGCGAAACTCAAGCTCGCACTGCGCAATGCAATCGTCAAGCGTCGTCGGATCCTGCGCGAGCCTAGCCGCTCCACTCGACTCCACGACGACGGGTTCCCCCGCATCTGCCAAATTCTGTAGCGTCGGCTGACTCTCAGCATCCACTGGCCACGACGCAAGTTCCGTGAACTCTCCGTCAGCCGATGCGACGCCGACAACGAAGTGAGACGCCTTCAGAGGCGTCGTCTCAACCACCGCCATGACATGCAAACTGCGCACGAGCACTGTCCCCGCGGGCGATGTGTACGCGCGAATGAACTCCTCGCCTGCGACATGTTGCGTGCGTCCATGAGGAAGTTCCACGCTGTAGGCCACCGCTGCCAACCGCCCGGAGCAGAGGACTTGCGTGTCGCCTACTTGCTCAGTGAACTGGAGGCAGTCACCGAGCAATTGACATCGCTCCTGATGCGCGATACCGAGCGGGACTAGGCTGATGTCGCCGCCTTCGGATCCACTCGGCGCAGGCGACATTCCGCACAGCATGTACTGGCCCGTCTCTTCGCAAAGGACAAAGGTGCAGGTCTGGCCGACCGAGATCGCCAAGTTAGGAGTGAGGTCGCATTCAGGCGCTTGGGTGCTCGGAGTTAACTTGTACGCCGCGACAGGGGTCGTATCGCCCTTCGCAGCCGAGTCGATCGCACTGAGCAGCGACAGGGCGACAGCGAGGCTCGGCAGAACCCGCGTGTTGAATCTAGAGTTTTTCATAGATCTTTTCTCCCAGTGGCACAGTGAGCAGTGTGGTGCTGTCTTGTGGCCCGTCGGGTTCTACCCCCCCTAGAGACGGCCGTCAAGGCCTCATGCTGCGATTCTTCCACTATTCAAGATTTCATCGATTGCTGCGTCAAAGGCGGAGTGCGAGACAGCCAGCAGCGGCCAAGTCCGCGCGCGGGATGGTGTCCCTCGCGAAGCCGCTCAACACCGGCTTCATTCCTCGGCAAGCTTTGGGAGAAACGGATCGCAATGACAGCCTCTCGAATCGTGCGGGTGTAAAAAGACACTTTCCCGCCAAAAGACACTCTCCTTCCAGCAGTCACAATCCTGCCGATCGGGCGTCCATGATTCCCGAGCAGGACCGAATTGCCTGCCCCATCGTTTGCGCCGCTCGCCCCCCGCGTTGGGCTCGTCTGACTATCTTGCCCGACCATGTTACGCCCGACCACCGCAGCTGAGATTCGCCAAGCCTTCATCGATTTTTTTGCGAACAAGGCGGCGCACACTTTCGCGCCCTCAAGCCCTGTCGTGCCGCATGACGATCCGACGCTGCTCTTCACCAACGCGGGCATGAACCAGTTCAAGGATGTGTTTCTCGGCCGCGGCAAGCGCGACTACACGCGCGCGGTCAACACGCAGAAGTGCATTCGAGCAGGCGGAAAGCACAACGATCTCGAAGATGTCGGCAAGGACACCTATCACCACACTTTCTTCGAAATGCTCGGCAACTGGTCGTTCGGCGACTACTTCAAAGACGAGTCGATCTGCTGGGGTTTCGAGTTGCTCACCAAGGTCTACGGCCTCGATCCCAATCGCCTCTACGCAACATGGTTTGAAGGCAACGCGGACGCGGGGCTCGCGCCTGATCTTGAAGCGAAGGCGTTGTGGGAATCGCTGCTGCCGAAAGATCATGTAATTCCAGGCAACATGAAGGACAACTTCTGGGAGATGGGCGAGACGGGACCGTGCGGCCCTTGCACTGAGATTCATTTCGATCGCATCGGCGGACGCAATGCGGCGGCGCGCGTGAACTCGGGTGACCCTGATGTGCTCGAGATTTGGAATCATGTGTTCATCCAGTTCAACCGCGAGCCCGATCGTTCGCTTAAGCCACTTCCTGCCAAACATGTTGACACTGGCATGGGGCTCGAACGACTGGTGAGCGTGATTCAAGACAAGCGCTCGAACTACGACACCGACTTGTGGACACCTATTTTCGAAGCGATTCGCGTGCGAACGGGTGTGCGTGCGTACACGGGCGTGCTTGAAGATCACACTGACATTGCCTACCGCGTCATCGCCGATCACATTCGATGTTTGACGATGGCGTTGACCGATGGCGCCACGCCGTCGAACGAAGGTCGAGGCTATGTGCTGCGGCGCATTCTGCGTCGCGCGGTGCGTCACGGGCATCAAACCATGGGCGTGCGCGGGCCATTCTTGAAGGACCTCGTGCCTGCGGTTGTTGCGTCGCTTGGCGCTGCGTTTCCTGAGCTCGCGCCTGCGTCTAAGCGCGTCGCGAAGTTGATCGAAGATGAAGAGATTCAATTCGGCAAGACGCTTGAGCGCGGACTCGCGTTGTTTGCTGATGCGGCGGCGCGTGTGAAGAAAACTGGCGGTACGCAGATCGCGGCCGACGATGCATTTCGTCTACACGACACATCGGGATTCCCGATTGATCTCACGGAAGTGATGGCGTTAGAAGCGGGTCTCACCGTTGATGTCGCGGGCTACGACACGCTGATGGAAACGGCGCGCACGCGAAGTCGCAGCGGTACTTCGAGTGCGGAAGGCATGCACTTTCCACCTGATGCGATTGCGAAGCTTGAAGACCTCACGATCAAGCCGACTGATGATCACGGGAAGTTCGCGGGCAAGCCTACGAACGCCACAGTCATGGCAATTTGGAACGGGAAAAATTTCGATGATCATGCCGACGCAGACAGTCCCAGCACGCTTGCGTTCGTCTTCGACAAGACGCCGATGTATGCGGAAATGGGCGGACAAGTCGCAGATCACGGCTCATTCCACCTGGGCAGCAGCAGCGTGAGCGCAGCGCTTGAAATCACCGATGTGCAACGCGCGGGAACCTACGTGCTTCACATTGGTCGCGTGACGCACGGTCGCATTTCGTGCGGCGAAACAGGTCAACTCATGCTCGCGCGCGAGCGACGCGAATCGATTCGCGCCAATCACAGCGCAACGCACGCGATGAACGCGGCGCTGCGTGCAGTTGCTGGAAGTGAAGTCGAACAGAAGGGTTCGCTCGTTGATGGCGACAAGCTGCGCTTCGATTATGCAGCGAAGGGCGCGCTTTCGATTGATCAGATCACGCAAATTGAACAACGCGTGAACGCATCGATCAATGCGAATCATGTGATCGACGCGCGCGAAGTTCCACTCGCAACCGCCCGCGGCATCAATGGAGTGCGCGCTGTGTTTGGCGAGCGCTATCCAGATCCCGTGCGCGTGGTGAGCATCGGCGCAACGGTTGCAGAGCTCGTCGCGAAGCCAACGAATCCAAAGTGGAGTGAACTGTCGATTGAGTTCTGCGGCGGCACGCACTTAGCGAACATGGGTGAAGCGAAACAATTCGTGCTCATCAGTGAAGGCGGTCTCGCAGCAGGTATTCGACGCGTGTTCGCACTCACTGGTCCGCGCGCGATGGCTGCGCAGATGGCCGCGCAAGGACTCACGCAACGCATCAATGAAGGCATGCAACTCAACGGTGACGAACTCGCGAAAGAACTCGGCGACATTCTCAAGCTGATGGAATCACTCGAACTCGGCGCCGTCGCCCGCGCCGAACTCGAAAAAACGCTTGAATCCCTGCGTGAAAAAGCAAAACAAGCGCGCAAGCAGTCTGAAGGCGCCGCGCGTGAAGCTGCTGTGAAACAATCGCGCGACCTCGTCGACACGCACGCCAACAGCGCCGCGCCACACAAGCCGCTCATCGCAATGATCAACAACGCAGACTCTCTCGCGCTTCTCGCAGCAATCGACGCCGCGCGTGCAAAACTCACCGACACCGCAGTCCTCTTCCTCTCCCCAGACTTCGACGCACAGAAAGTCGCCATCGCCGCAAGCTGCCCAAAGTCAGCCATCGACAAGGGCCTCAAAGCAGGTGAATGGGTGAAAGCCGCTGCAATCGCCTGCGAAGGCGCCGGCGGAGGCAAACCCGACAGCGCACAAGCAGGCGGAAAAAATCCAAGCAAAACAAGAGAAGCACTAGACGCCGCGACCGCGTGGGCGAACGCGAAGAGTTGAAGTGAGTGACGGCGAGTCCGCGGCTCTCTCGTCTTCGCGACGCTTCGTATGGAGTGATCGATTCAGACGATGCCCCGCTTGCTCGGCGACGACGGCTGACCACTGCACCGCGCGTCTGCGTGTACCTTTCGCACGATGAGCATTACGCCACCGACGCCGAGTCCCGCATCCGCTTCCGTCGTCAGTCTTCTCAAAGAAGATCGCGTCTTCGCGCCGACTGCGGCACAGGCTGCTTCGCTCGGCGGCGCCTATTGCGGTTCGCTTGATGAGTATCGCGTTCAACACGCGCGTTCACTCGCGGATCCTGCTGGTTTCTGGGCTGAAGTTGCGGCCGACTTTGAGTGGTTTACGCCTTGGACTTCTGTCGTTGAGTGGAACTGCCCTGATGCGAAGTGGTTTGTTGGTGCGACGACGAACATTTGTCACAACGCAGTTGATCGCCATGTGCTTGATGGGCACGGCCATGAGGTCGCGATCATTTGGGAAGGTGAACCGATGCCCAATGGCGTGCCTGAAGTGCGGCACATTTCGTATGGCGAACTGCTTGAAGATGTGTCGCGTTGCGCGAATGCGTTGAAATCGCTGGGAGTTGTGAAGGGCGACGTGGTCACGCTGTACATGGGCATGGTGCCTGAGCTTGCCGTCGCGATGCTGGCGTGTGCGCGCATTGGTGCGGCGCATAGCGTGATCTTTGGCGGCTTCCCTGCGCCTGCGATTGTGGATCGCATGCTTGATGCTGCGTCACGCGTGATCATCACTTGTGACGGCGCGTGGCGGCGCGGAAGCGTGGTAGCGCTTAAGCAGAATGTGGATCACGCGATTGAACTGCTTGCGGCTGCTGGACACACTGTTTCGCACAGCGTGGTGTTGCGGCGCACGGACAACGACATCACTTGGAATCCTGCGCGTGATGTGTGTTGGAAGGAACTCAACGCAACGATGAGCAGCGAGTGTGAGTGCGAGGCAATGGATTCGGAAGATCTGCTCTTCCTCCTTTACACATCAGGATCTACTGGAAAACCTAAGGGAATTCGCCATAGCGTTGGCGGCTACATGGTCTACACCGCGTTCAGTGCGCAGCAGACTTTCAATCTTCGCGCCTCGTGCGGTCAAGTCTTTTGGTGCACTGCTGACATTGGGTGGGTCACTGGGCACTCCTACATTGTCTATGGCATTCTTCCGAATCGCGTGCCGACACTCATGTACGAAGGCGCGCCGAATTTTCCTGGGGATGATCGCTTCTGGGAAATCATTGCGCGTCATCGTGTCACGCATCTCTACACCGCGCCGACAGCGATTCGCGCGTTTATGAAGTGGGGCGATGAGCATCCTGCGAAGCATGATCTCTCGACGCTGAAACTTCTTGGAAGTGTTGGTGAGCCAATTAATCCAGAAGCGTGGATGTGGTACCGCGAACACATTGGTCATGATGCGTGCCCCATCGTCGATACATTTTGGCAAACTGAAACTGGTGGTCATGTGATCACGCCGCTGCCGTGCGCGACGCCGACTGTGCCTGGATCGTGCACGCTTCCGTTCTTTGGCATTGACGCCGCGGTCGTTGATGAACATGGCAACGAACTTCCCGCCAACACTGGTGGCCTCCTTGTGATTCGCAAGCCGTGGCCTGCGATGTTGCGCGGAATTCACGGTGATCGCGCACGATTCATCGATACCTACTGGTCGCGCGTTGAAGGGATGTATCTCGCGGGCGACGGCGCGCGACGCGATGATCGCGGCTACTTCTGGATCATGGGGCGCATTGATGACGTGATCAATGTGTCGGGGCATCGCCTGGGCACGATGGAAGTGGAGAGCGCGTTGGTGTCGCATCCTGCTGTCGTTGAAGCTGCGGTTGTGGGCATGCCGCATGACATCAAAGGCACGGGCATCGCCGCGTTTGTGTCGCTAGCGCCGACTGCTATTGCAAGCGATGCGCTCAAAGCTGCTCTGCGCGAACATGTTGCGGGCGTGCTTGGTCCGATTGCGAAGCCCGACATGATTCGATTCACGCAATCGCTTCCCAAGACGCGATCAGGCAAGATCATGCGTCGACTGTTGCGTGATGTTGCGGCAGGTCGCGATTCGAATCAAGACACAACGACGCTCGAGGATTTCGCTGTGCTTGCCGCGCTTCGTGGCAATGACGAATGAGGACACCTTCGATGGCTGCGAAGAAAAAAGTTTCCTTGAAGCCTCGCCCCGCGCTCTCGAGCGCGGCGCATCACCGTGCGTTGCGCAAGCAACACGAAGCGGAAGCGGCGCAGGATTACTGTGAGGCAATCGCAGAATTGCTTGATACAGGCGTCGA